>NZ_LZJA01000048.1:0-10764 GCF_001666785.1 Mycobacterium sp. E3305
CGCCGGGTGGCGTCGTGGCTGGCGGCCTTCATCGTGCCGTCGCTCATCTGCGCGGTGATCGTGACAGCGCTGGACAGCACCGCCGAGACCACCGCCGGCGCAACGCCTCCCAGCAGTCCGACCAGCAACACGCCGACGAAGAACAGGGCGCTGTCGCCGCTGGTGCCCAGATACCTGTCCAGCGCTGTCACGATCACCGCGCAGATGAGCGACGGCACGATGAAGGCCGCCAGCCACGACGCCACCCGGCGCTCATTGGGCGCCAGCGATGCCGCGCGAAAGCCGCGTTTGGATTCCTCGTGGGTAACCAGGTGCACGTCGATCTTCGCCGACCGCTCGACGATCGTCGCGCCGATGCCCTCTTCGAAAATGCGTGCCCACCGCGACCGGCGCGAGGTGCCGATCACCAGCTGAGTGGCGTTCATCTCGCGGGCGAAATCGAGTAGGGCCGTTGGCACGTCGTCCCCGACCACGGTATGCAGGGAGGCGTCCAGGCTGCTCGCCAGCTCGCGAATCTTCGCCATCCGCGCGTCCGACAGGCCGGCCAGCCCGTCGCCGCGGATGACGTGCACCACCATCAGCTCGGCGCTGGACTTCGACGCGATCCGGGATGCCCGGCGTACCAGCGTCTCCGACTCGGGGCCGCCGGTGATCGCCACCACGACCCGCTCGCGGGCCTCCCATGTTTCGGTGATTTTGTTTTCGGCGCGGTATTTGGCCAGCGCAGTGTCAACCTGGTCGGCCAGCCAGAGCAGTGCGAGTTCCCTTAGCGCGGTGAGGTTTCCGCGGCGGAAGTAGTTCGACAACGCCGCGTCGATCCGCTCCGGGGCGTAGACGTTTCCGTGGGAGAGCCTGCGGCGCAACGCCTCCGGTGTGATATCGATCAGCTCGACCTGAGAGGCCTGGCGGACGATGGAGTCCGGGATGGTCTCCTTCTGTTCGATGCCGGTGATTTGGGCGACGACGTCGTTGAGGCTCTCCAGGTGCTGGACGTTGACGGTGGAGATCACCGTGATCCCGGCGTCGAGCAATTCCTCGACGTCCTGCCAACGCTTGGCGTTTTTGCTGCCCGGTGTGTTGGTGTGCGCGAGCTCATCGACCAAGACGACTTGGGGCCGACGCGCGAGGACGGCCGGCACGTCGAGTTCGGGGAAGGTGCTGCCGCGGTATTCGATGTAGCGCGGCGGAACGAACTCAATGCCCTCAAGCAGCTCAGCGGTTTTCGCACGGCCGTGGGTCTCGATCACGCCGGCCACCAGGTCGGTGCCGCGTTCCAGCCGGCGATGCGCTTCGCCGAGCATCGCGTACGTCTTGCCCACCCCCGGGGCCGAACCGAGGTATATCCGCAGTTCGCCGCGTTTAGGACGGTGGTCAACGACACTCACGTCAACCATCATCCCCCTATCGCGCTAGCTCGAGACTGGATATTTGTGATCGAGTTGCAGGTTGAGCTGCAACACGTTGACACACGGCTCGCCGAAAAATCCGAGGGCGCGCCCGCTTCGGTTCTGCGCCAACACCTGACGGATCTCGTCGGGGCTGACGTGCCGGGCCTTGGCCACCCTGGCCACTTGGAGGTCGGCGTAGGCCGGTGAGATGTTCGGGTCGAGGCCGCTGCCGCTCGCGGTGACGGCGTCGGCGGGCACGGCGGGGTTGGCGGGTGCGGCGCCGCGGATGGGCACGATCTGACCGATCGTGTAGTCCTCGCCATACTTGGCGCATTCGACCCGCACGCCCTCGTAAAGGGCCAAGAAGGGCGCCGGGACCGCCTGGCAGGGCTCGTTGACGCTGACCACCCGCGTCGGATGGGTGACGTTGCCGCGGGCGTCGCGCGGCCCGATCACCGACAACACGGCCCCCACACCGCCGCCCGTGCAGAATGGACGAGACCCGTCCACCCCTTCCAGCTGGCCCACCGCGGCGCTGCGCGAGCACACGGTGGTCAGCAGGCTCGGCTTGAAGCCCGCGTCCGAAGCGGACTTGCCGGATGCCAATTGCGCAGGGTCGGCGGCTGTGTCGACGATGCTCTCCGGCCCGAGGTTGCTCGCGCTGGTCGAGAGTGGGTCGTAGCCGGTGCCGGCCGCTGACGGGCGGCTCTGGAAGTACTTCGGCAGCGGGTTGCCGTCCTTATCGGTGAACAGCTGACCGATCAGCCGGCTGCCGACCGGCTTGCCGTTAGAGGTCAGAATCGACCCTTCCGCCTGGTCGTGTAGCCCGGGAATCTGGGCGACCAGCCAGATGAACAGCGGGTAGGCGATGCCGGTGACCAACGTGAGGACCAGCAGCGCGCGGAAAGCCGCCCAATGCACGCGGACGAAATTCGAGAACTTCATGTCAGGACATCCCTGGGACGAATTGAACGATCAGGTCGATCGCCTTGATTCCGATGAATGGGGCCACGATGCCGCCGAGGCCGTAGATATAAAGATTGCGGCTCAACAGCTTTGACGCGCTGCTCGGCGTGTATCGGACACCCCGCAGCGACAGCGGGATCAGCGCCACGATGACGATCGCGTTGAAGATCACCGCCGACAGGATCGCCGACTGCGGGCTGTGCAGCCGCATGATGTTGATCATGTCCAGCCCGGGGAACAACGCGACGAACATGGCCGGGATGATCGCGAAGTACTTGGCGATGTCGTTGGCGATCGAGAAGGTGGTCAACGCGCCCCGGGTGATCAGCAACTGCTTGCCGATCTCGACGATCTCGATGAGTTTGGTGGGGTCGGAGTCGAGGTCGACCATGTTGCCCGCCTCTTTGGCGGCCGACGTGCCGGTGTTCATCGCCACGCCGACGTCGGCCTGTGCCAAGGCCGGCGCGTCATTGGTGCCGTCGCCGGTCATCGCGACCAGCTTGCCGCCCTCCTGCTCTCGTTTGATCAGCGCGAGTTTGTCCTCGGGCGTGGCCTCGGCGAGGAAGTCGTCGACGCCGGCCTCGTCGGCAATCGCTTTGGCCGTCAACGGGTTGTCGCCGGTGATCATGACGGTCCGGATGCCCATCTTGCGCATCTCGTCGAAGCGATCCCGCATGCCCTGCTTGACGACGTCCTTGAGGTGAATCACGCCCAGCACCGCCGCTTCGCCGTCGCGGCTCTCCCCGACCACCAGCGGGGTGCCGCCGCCGGCGGAGATGCCGTCGACGAGCTCGCCGAGCTGCTGGGGCACCTTTCCGCCTTGGCCCCGCACCCATTCCGCGACGGAGCTCGCCGCGCCCTTGCGCAGCTGGTGCCCGTCGATGTCGACGCCGGACATCCGCGTGGCGGCGGAGAATTCCACCCAGTGGGCGTGCGCGAGTTCGCCCGGGGTGCGCGCCCGCAGCCCGAAATGCTGCTTGGCGTAGACGACGATCGAGCGCCCCTCCGGGGTTTCGTCGGCGAGGCTGGACAATTGCGCGGCGTCGGCCAGCTGCTCGTCGGTGACGCCGCCGAGGGGGACGAACGCGCCGGCTTGCCGGTTACCCAGGGTGATGGTGCCGGTCTTGTCGAGCAGCAGCGTGTTGACGTCGCCCGCGGCCTCCACCGCGCGGCCCGACATGGCGAGCACGTTGCGTTGCACCAGCCGGTCCATGCCGGCGATGCCGATGGCGGACAGTAACGCGCCGATGGTGGTTGGAATCAGGCAGACCAGCAGCGACACCATCACGATGCCGGTGACGCCGTTTGTGTTGAGCGCCTGGGTGTCTGGGACGCCGGGATTGTTCATCTTCGAATAGATCGCCAGCGGCTGCAGCGTGGCGACGGCGAAGACGAAGATGATGGTCAGTGCGGCCAGCAGGATGTTCAGTGCGATCTCGTTGGGGGTCTTCTGCCTGTTGGCGCCCTCGACGAGCGCGATCATCCGGTCGATAAAGCTCTCGCCGGGTTTTTGGGTGATCCGCACGACGATTCGATCGCTCAGCACGGTGGTGCCGCCGGTGACCGCAGAGCGATCGCCACCGGACTCGCGGATCACCGGCGCGGATTCGCCCGTGATGGCCGATTCATCCACGGAGGCAATGCCTTCGACGACGTCGCCGTCGCCCGGTATCACCTGCCCCGCCTCGACCACGACGACGTCACCCTGCTGCAGGAGCGGCGCGGCGACCTCTTCCTCGACGGCCGGCGCGCCGGGTTGCCAGTTCCTGAGCCGCCGGGCCAGCGTGTGGGTCTTCGCCCGGCGCAGGGTCTCGGCCTGGGCCTTCCCGCGGCCTTCCGCCACGGCCTCGGCGAGGTTCGCGAAAAGGACGGTGAGCCAAAGCCATACCACGGTCAACCAGGCGAACCAGGTCGGGTCGATGATGGCCAGCACGGTGCTCCAGGTCGCACCGATCTCGACGATGAACATCACCGGGTTGCGCCAGAGGGTGCGCGGGTTGAGCTTGCGCAGCGCGTCCGGCGTCGAGCGCCACAGCATCTTCGGGTCGAGCAAACCGCCCTGCACCCGTTTGGTGTTCGCGGCGGCGGTGGGCTGCGACTGCTCAGCCGGGTCGGCGGTGGTCGCGGTCATCAGTGGATTCCTTCAGCGAGAGGTCCGAGCGCGAGCATGGGCAGGAAGGTGAGGGCCACCAGGATCAGCGTGACGCCGGCGACCATGCCGACGAACTGTGGCCGGTGAGTGGGCAGCGTGCCCGCCGATTCCGGTGTCTGGCCCTGCCTGGCCAGCGAGCCGGCCAGGGCGAGCACGAGCACGATCGGCAGGAACCGGCCGAAGACCATGGCCAGCCCCAGGGCGGTGTTGTACCAGTTGGTGTTGACACTGATGCCGGCGAAGGCCGACCCGTTGTTGTTGGCGGCGGAGGTGAACGCGTAGAGGACCTCCGACAATCCGTGCGGGCCCGAGTTCAGCATCCCCGCGCGTTCGCCCGGCAGCGCCATCGCGATCGCGGTACCGGTGAGCACGATCAGCGGCGTGACCAGGAAATAGCTCGCGGCGAGCTTGATCTCGCGGGGGTTGATCTTCTTGCCGAGGTATTCCGGCGTGCGCCCGACCATCAGTCCGGCGACGAACACGGTGATCACCGCGAGGATGAGCATGCCGTAGAGGCCCGAGCCGGTGCCGCCGGGCGCGACCTCGCCGAGCTGCATGTTGAACATGGTCATCATGCCGCCAAGGCTCGTGTAGCTGTCGTGGAACGAGTCGACCGCGCCCGTGGAGGTGAGCGTCGTCGAGTCGGCGAAGACGGCGGAGTTGGCGACGCCGAACCGCTGCTCTACGCCCTCCATGGCCGAACCGACCGCGGTCGGGACCGTGCCGTGATGCTGCAGCTGGAACCACATCATGAAGGTCACGCTGATGGCGTACAGCGAAGCCATGACGGATGCGATCGCGTAGCCCTGCTTCGTGCTGCCCACCATGCGCCCGAACGTGCGCGGCAGCGAGAAGCTGATCACCAGCAGCAGGAAGATCTCCAGCCAGTTGGTCCACCGGGTCGGGTTCTCGAACGGGTGGGCGGAGTTCGCGTTGTAGAAGCCGCCGCCGTTGGTGCCCAGCTCCTTGATGGCTTCCTGGCTGGCGACCGGGCCGCCGGTAATTGTTTGCTGCGTGCCACCGAGGGTGTTGACGACCTGGTCGTGCAGGTGGAAGTTCTGGATCGCCCCACCGGCGACGAGCACGATCGCTCCGACAATCGAAATCGGCAGCAGGATGCGAAGCACCGTGCGCACCAGGTCGACCCAGAAGTTGCCCAGCTCGCCGGTGCGCCTGCGGGCGAACCCGCGCACCAGCGCGATCGCCACCGCCATCCCGACGGCCGCCGAGACGAAGTTCTGCACCGCCAGCCCGGCCATCTGCACCAGGTGACCCTGCGTGGACTCGCCGGAATAGGCCTGCCAGTTGGTGTTGGTGACGAAGCTGACCGCAGTGTTCCATGCCAGCCCCGGAGTCATCTGCGTGGCCGGGTCATGCAGGTGCAGCGGCAGCTTGCCTTGCACGAGCTGGAACACGAACAGGAAGAGAATGCTGATCGACGAGAACGCCAAGACGCTGCGCGCGTAGGCGCCCCACGTCTGCTCCGAGCGGGCGTCGACACCGATCAGCCGGTAGATGACCCGCTCGACATACGAGTCCTTGTCCGAGGTATACACCCGGTACATGTAGTCGCCGAGGGGCACGTGCACCAGCACCAAGGCCACGACGAGGACGAGCAGGAAGATGACGCCCGCAGTTGTTGTGCTCACTAGAACCTCTCCGGGAACAGCAAGGCGCACGCGAGAAACAGTGCCAGAAGGACGGAAAGCGCCAAGCCGACGATGTTTTCGTAACTCACAGCCGCTCGACCAGCTTCTGAATCGTGCCGAGGATGGCGAACACCGCCACCGTGAGCACGATGTACACCAACACGCCCATCTTGTCTCCGTTCGGGCCGATCACGTGCATACGAATGGGCCTCATCGAGCTAGCCGCAGCGCTTTCTCGGAGGCAAGGTCAGCTTGAAGTTAGTTGGGGCGGGTCCGATAGGGCCATTGGTTGACACTTTTCTTACGGTGGCCCAGGGCTCCCTTACGGTTTTTTTACGCACGTTCGTTCGAACCTGCCAGCAACTCCCGCCCGGCGACGTCCGGACCGACGGCGGCACGTTTTTTCATCCCAGCATCGGAGTAGGTGTCCCCAATCACGATGACGGACAGGAGTTTTGAGGAACTCCACGGCGGCCGGCCTCGTCAATCGCAAGCTCTGGCATTGGCCGGTGCTTTTGCCGATCCTGCGCACCGGGTCGATTAAGGTTCCGTAAACATTGGCGCCCCGGACGTATGGATGCCGTTGTCATCCCGGCGCGTGCCGTGCTTTCGGCGTAGACCGAAATTCATGCGTGATCGCCAACACCGAACCGTCGAACGCGGCGTTACCGAACCACCACAGGGGAGAGCAGCCGCGCCGCCGTGGTTCTCGCGCCTGCTCGACGGTGACCACCTTTGGGGATCGTATGGGGCGGCGGTCAGCCAGTACGGTGTTCGCCGCTACAACCTCATCGTCTATCCGCCCGGAACCAGTACCACCGACCGGCGGCTGGCGAGGCTGTGGCGTGCATGGCCGCTAACCGCTGCCGCGTTGATGCTGTTGTGCGTCATGGTGTTGGGCAATGCAATGGACTCACCCGATACCGTGCTGACAGTCGCCGCGGTCGCCTACCTGAGTATCAGCATGCTCCTCTTTTTCCGGGCCGGGCCTCCCCGTGTTCGAGCTAGGTCGATGTCGATCATCCTCATGCCCAACACCGTCGATGTGCAGGAGCTGCGCAGGTACGCCCAATGGCGGACGTTGGTCGACATGCTGATCAAGGCCGACCGCATGCTGACGACTCATGCGATCTCTCCGGTCGAGCATGAGGCCGTCTGGTGGGATGCCTACGACCGTGTGGCAGAGATCGAGCATGTCTGATGCGCTGACACAAAACCTCAGGCGTCCAGGTATTCCGGTGTCCGTCCAATCAGTGGGCGCAGAACCTGCTGCTCTTGCAAGCGACAATATTGGCCACTGACGGCCGATGTGCAATCCAAGCTGGATGTAGACGAATCACTGGCCGAGGCCAGCGGTGGTTGGATCACCGCGTTGACCCTCGGAAAGATGCAGCGCTGGTTCATAACCCGCGTGCTCGCGAACGAGAAGCTGAGCGCTTACCTCGTCGATTCTGCGTTGCGTTGAAAACGACAGAGCCGATGCGATGTCCAAGCGAGCCGACGAGAAGCGCGCTTGTCGGAGGAAAAAGCCAATCATCGCAAAAGACCGGCCTCGGGCAAGCACACGTGAATGCCGGGCTTCAGCGGCTGACGGGTTTTTCGGTCATCGGGATCCGGACGCGGAAAACCGTTCTGCCCTCGGTGGATTCGGCGGTCACGGAGCCGCCATGCGCCTTGACGATCGAACTGACGATGGCCAGGCCCAGCCCGGTGCCCGTTCCGTTGAGCCTCGAGTTGTCCGCCCGGGCGAACCGTTCGAACAAGCGGGGGAGAAGCTCCGGGTCGATGCCCGGTCCGTCGTCGGCCACGGTCAGCTCCGCACATGGCGCCTCGGCACCATCGCGGCGGCAGGCGATCGCGGTCGTAACGGTGACCCCGGGCGGGTTGTGCACCCGGGCATTGTTGAGCAGGTTGCTGACCAGCTGATGCAACCGCGCATGATCCCCACGGACCCACACCGGTTCCGCCGGTAGGTCCTTCACCCAGTGGTGCATCGGCGCCGCGACCGCCGCGTCGTTGACGGCGTTGCCGACGAGCTCGGCGAGGTCGACGTCCTCGCTCTGCAGGTCTTGCCCTTCGCCCAGGCGCGACAGCAGCAGCAGCTCGTCGACCAGCAGCGTCATGCGCCGCGCTTCCGACTCGATGCGGGCCAGCGCATATTCGGTGGTCGGGGGCAACTCCGAACTGTCCTGGCGGGTGAGTTCGGCGTACCCCTGAATCGCGGCGAGGGGGGTCCGCAGTTCGTGGCTGGCGTCAGTGATGAATTGCCGCGTTCGCAGATCGGATTCGGCGCGCTGCGCCAGCGCACTGTCGACGTTGTCGAGCAACCGGTTCAACGTATGGCCGACGATGCCGACCTCGTTCTGCTGGTTGGTGTCACGCGGCCGCACCCGGACACTGATTCGGTGGTCGTCGTCGGCGAGCGGCATGGCGGCGACTTCCGCAGCGGTGGCCGCCAACCGGCGCAATGGGCGCAGCGTGTAGCCGACGACCCAAACGGTGAGCCCGGCGGTGACCGTCAACGCCGCCGCGATCAGCAGGGTGGTGGTGAGTTGTTTGCGGGCGATGATCTGGTCGGCGAGGTTCAGCGAGACGCCGGCGATCAGCACGTCCGATCCATCGACGTGGCTCTTGAGCCGGTAATACCCGAGGCTGCCCAGGTTCTCGGTCCGGGGCGGGCCGTTTGCCCACGATTGCGCCTCGACGGCGCGCACCACGTCGGCGGGTGCGGGCCGCGCTTCGGCTTCGGAGAACACCGCCGACCCGATCACGGCGCCTTCATGCAGCACCACGATCAGGTTTCCCGGCGTCTGATCGGTGAACTGCAGCATCGCCTCCGGCAGTGGCTTGGCACCGCCGGCCGGATCATGTTCGCCCCGAACGTATTTGTGATACGAATGGCCCAACGCGTCCAACGACTCGGCGACGTCGGCGTCGCTCATCGCGGTGACGTAGCCCCGCAGGCTCAGCACGGAGACGATGCCGACCGTCATCAGCACCACGCTGACCACGGCGAGGACGCCCAACAAAAGCTGGCGGCGTAACGAATGGGGCAGCCACCCCGGAAGATCGCCGGACAGGGCGTCCCGGGCCCGGCTCATTCCGGGGGCCGCAACATGTATCCCACACCGCGCACGGTGTGAATCATCGGTTCCCGGCCGGAATCGATCTTTTTCCTCAGATAGGAGATGTAGAGATCCACGATGCTGGTGCGCCCGGCGAAGTCGTAGTTCCACACGCGGTCGAGGATCTCGGTGCGGCTCAGCGCGCGGCGGGGATTGCGCATCAGGAAGCGCAGCAGTTCGAACTCGGTTGAGGACAGCGATATCTGCGTGCCGCCCCGGCTCACCTCCCGGCTGGCGGTGTCCAGGCGCAGGTCGCCGACATTGAGGGTTTCGGCCGCGGGCGGCGTCTGCTGACCGGAACGGCGCAGCAACCCGCGCAGCCGCGCCACGAGCTCTTCCAGGCTGAACGGCTTGGTCATGTAGTCGTCGGCGCCCGCGGTCAGACCGGTGACCCGGTCCATCACCGAATCCCGCGCGGTCAGGAAGAGCGTCGGGGTGTAGGTGTCCGATTGGCGGACGCGTTCCAGGATCCGCAGCCCGTCGACATCCGGCAGCATGATGTCGAGCACCAGCACGTCGGGACTGACCTTGTCGAACTTGGCCATGGCCTCGCGTCCGTTGTGGGCGATGTCGACCACCCAGCCCTCGTAGTGCAGCGCCATCTTCACCAAGTTGGTCAGCGCCGGCTCGTCATCGACCAACAGGACCCTGATCGGCGATCCGTCGGCACGGTAAATCCTGGGCAGCTGCCCGAGGATGGCCTGGCGAGGGCGCTGGCCACCCGCGTAACCCGACATTGCGGTCATGTTCCTACATTCTGGCAAGACGCACACCCAACTGTCACGGAGTTCATAGAGTTCTCAAATGTGCGCGGGCGGCGAAGCAACTCGACGGGTGATCCCAGTTATCCAAAAGCGTTGCTTCGCATGGTCGTTGAATGTCGCAGTGCGGCGGTCCGGTTTCGCACAGCACCCCGGCGCATCAGAGTTGCCCGGGGCAGCCAAAAGGGCCCGCACACCACGGTGTGCGGGCCCTTCGAGTGAAGAGGCGGTGTCAGGCCCAGCTGGACCCGACGGCGCTGTCGGTGCTGGCCATGTTGTTGCCGGCGCTCTGCACCTTCTGCCCGTGGGCGTTGGCCTGCTCGTAGATCACCTGGAAGTTGCGACCCAACTGGGTGATGAACTCCTGGCAGGCCACCGAACCGGCGCCGCCCCAGAAGTCACCCGCAGCAAGCACATCGCGAACGATGGCCTGGTGCTCAGCCTCCAGAGACGCGGCCTGGGCGCGGATCAAGGCGCCGTGGGCGTCGACATCGCCGAACTGGTAATTGATTGTCATAACGGTGTTCTCCTAATGTCTGGAATGGTACGCAGCCGCGGTTTTTAGCGCTAGCTGCTGAGGATTTGCTGCGAGGCCTGCTCTTGCTGCTCGTAGTTGTTGGCGTCGCGGATCAGTCCATCGCGCACACCGTGAAGCATGTTGACGATGTTGCGGAAGGCCTGGTTGACCTGGCCCATGGTGTCGTACGAGGTCGCCTGCGCCTG
>NZ_LZJA01000049.1:0-27330 GCF_001666785.1 Mycobacterium sp. E3305
GTGGGCTACGTCGGCCTCTCGCACGACGTCGCGCTGCCCGGCGATGAGCTGTTCTTCTCCATGGTGCACCTGCACGGCGGCCTCGCCCCGGTGAGGCGATTCCTCCCCGAGCTGATCAGGCTGATCTGGGACGGTGAGATCAACCCCGGCAAGGTGTTCGACCTGAACCTGCCGCTCCAGGACGCCGCCGAAGGCTACAAGGCAATGGACGAACGTCGCGCGGTCAAAGTGCTGCTCAACGTCTGAGCTCCGCCCGCTTAACGCTCGACCCAACGCGAGTTCAAGGCGAAGTCCGACAGATACTTGGTCGAACTCCAGCCGCCATCGACGACGATCGTCTGCCCGTTGATGAAGCTGCCCCCGGGGGAACACAGGAACGCAACGGTGCTGGCCATGTCATCGATGGTCCCCAGCCTCTGATGCGGCGTCATCTCGGTGTTGATTTTTCGGAACCTGTCGTCTTCCAAGCGCTTTTCGACCATCGGAGTGACCGTCACGCCGGGCGCCACAGCGTTGCATCGGATGCCGGCCGCCCCGTACTGACAGGCGATGTGGGTGGTGAGTGCGGTCAGCCCTCCCTTGGCCGCCGAGTAGGCGCCACCGCGCAGGCCGCCGACGACGGCGAACGTCGATGTGACGTTGATGATGGCCGACCCCGGTCCCATGTGGGGCAACGCTTCACGCGCCAGCCTGAACGGTGCACGCAGCATCAAACTCAGGAAATAGTCGAGTGTTTCGTCGTCGGTCTCGTGCAGCGGCTTGGGGCTGCCCACCCCTGCGTTGTTGATGAGGAAGTCGACGTGACCCCAGCGGCCGACCGCGAGGTCCACGATGCGGCCCGGCGCGTCGTCCTCGGTCAGATCGACCGCGAGTGTCGCGACACGGCTCGGATCGTTGATGGCCCTTTCCAGCTCGGCCAGCCGGCCCTGATCCCGGCCCGTGCCGACGATCGCCATCCCCATCTCGGCGAGTTTCGTCGCGCATCCCAGGCCGATGCCGCTGCTTGCTCCCGTCACGATTGCGACCTGCATATCACCCATCTACCTTCGTCAGCGCGAGCTTGATCTGGTGTTTCAGCACCTTTCCCGCATCGTTCTTCGGCAGCGTGTCCCAGAAGACGACCTGTTCTGGCGCTTTGAATTTGGCGACGCCCTTGCTTTGCAGCAGGGCAAGCAGGCTCGCGACGTCCGGCCGTGATGAACCCGCGGGAACGATCACGGCGCACGCGCGCTCTCCGGTCCGGTCGTCGGGCAGTCCCACGACGGCGATTTCGGCCACGCCGGGATGGTCGGTCAGCAAGTCTTCAACCTCCTTGGCCGAGATGTTCTCGCCGTTGCGGATGATGACGTCCTTGGCGCGGCCGGTGACCACGAGGTACTGGCCGTCGACCCAGCGGCCCAGGTCGCCCGTCCGGAAATAGCCTGCCTCGTCGAAGGATTCGGCCTCATCCTCGGCGTGCAGGTAGCCCAATAGCATCTGCGGCCCCCGGACACAGATTTCGCCCTCGCCGGCCGCGGCGGCCGGGTGCGGGGCGAGCTTGATCTCGGCGATGCCCACGCGTCCGTCGGTCTCGGCCGCGTGGGCGGCCTCGTCTCGCTCCAGCGCTCCGACCGTCGTGACCGGCACTTCGGTGCAGCCGTACACCCGGGTGACCACCGCCCGGTCGAGATAGGCGCCGGCCCGGCGAATCAATGACGGCGAGACGGCGGCGCCACCGCAAATGAACACCTTCAAGGCGGGCAGCCGGCTGCCGGCACGCTCGGCGGCGGAGAGCAGCTGTTGCAGAAACGGTGTCGCCCCGGCCATATGGGTGCACCGCTGGCCGTCCATCACCGCCACGGCCGCCGATGGATCCCACCGATCCATCAGGATCGCGGACGTGCCCAGAAGCAGCGGACATTCGAACGCATAGATCGAGCCGCCGATGTGTGCGATCGGCGACGGCACCAGGAACGCGTCGCCGGGGCTGACGTCCCAGTGGTCCCGGATCTGGCGGATCAGTGCATGAATCGAATTGTGGCTGTGCAGAACGCCTTTCGGACGCCCCGAGGTGCCGGAGGTGTAGAGGACCATCCGCACGGCGTCGGGATCCAGGCTGGGCAGCCGCGTCGCGACCGGCCCCTGCTCCAGCAGTTGCGGGTACGGCGTGTGCCGGCCGGCTCGCCCCGTTTCGGGGCCGCGCAGCACGACCACCTCGGGCGCCCGGTCCATCGCGGCCGTCACCCCCTGGACCATCGCGGCATAGTCGTGACCGCCGAACCGGTGCGGGACGAAGATCATGGCGGCGCCGACGTCTTCGAGGATGAAGCGCAGCTCACGGTCGCGCAGCGAGGGCAGGATCGGATTCACCACCATCCCGGCGAGGGTCGCCGCCAGATAGATGACCGCCGCCTCGTGCCAGTTGGGCAGCATGAACGACACGACGCTGCCCACCGGCATGCGCGCCAGCAGGGTGTTCGCCAACGCGATGGCCTGCGTGTGGAGCGTGGCAACGTCGATCCGAATGTCCCCGTCCACCAGCACAATACGGCGCGGCGAAGTCGCCACGGCCGCGAGCAGGGAATCTGCCAGCGTGGTATGGACCCACAGGTCGCGCCGGTACGCGTCCGCCGCGCGTGCGGGGTCCTGGCGGGCCGGGGCGATCACCGCAACAACCTAATCTTTCACTCGGCGCATTGTCATCGCATACCGGAAGTCCGAAGACAGATGGGTGTTGATCGTCACCTGGGCGACCACGCCGTCAGACGTCGTATACGTGCGCTGCATCTGTAGGGCGGCCGTCCCCGCCTCGACCGCGAGACCGTCGACCACGTCGGGCGAAAGCACCACCGCGGCGATCTCTTGGTGTAGCTCGGCGATGGTGACACCGAACAGGTCCTCGATCAGCGGGAAGATCGGGCCGGCGTGCCGTTGCAGCAGCCTGCCGACCGCCGCGAAATCGCGGTTGATGTAGTACTCCGTTCGGCACAGGGGCGCTGACGCGCCGTCGGCCTGGCGGTACCCGCGCACGCTCAACCACTGTGTGCCGGCGAGCAATCCGGTTCGAGCGGAAAGGTCCCGGTCGATGGTCACCATCGCGTTCGACTCGATCGTCAGCTGCGCGCCGGCCGCGAAGACGAGCAGGTCGTCGATTGACATCGCGTCCTGCGCATAGGAACTGGTGGCCGGGCGCGGAACCACCCGGGTGCCCGCTCGCGGCCGGGACGCAACGAGGTTGTCATCGCGAAGCCGGCGCAGCGCCTCGCGAATGGTGTAGCGGCTGACCGCGAATCGCTCGCACAGCTGATGCTCCGTCGGGAGCTGCGAGCCGACCGGATAGACGCCGTCGACGATCTCCTTGCGCAGCGTGCGGGCGATCTGAAGGTAGCGGTGCTCGCCCGCGATGGCCTGGGTCATCAGCGGCCATCCCGGCGTAGGGCCAGGACGCTGCCGTCGCCGTCGGCCGAGAGGTAGAGGGTCCCGTCGGGCGCGGACGTGATGCCGGCAAAGGGGCCCTGCGGGCCGGAAAAGGGGGGCATCCCTTTCAACGGTTTGGGCGCCACACCCGGCGGCGGGCCGACCGGCAGCCCCGATGCGATGACGCGCCGGACCTGGCCATGCAGGTCGAAGGCGATCAACTCCTTGGTGCCCGCATCGACGATGTAGAGCACACCGTCACGCACCAGAATGCCTTGTGGGCGCTGCAGATCCGCCACCACGATGTCGCCGCCGGGTCCGCTCACCCTGACGACCCGCCCGGCCTCCGCCACCAGGGGCGCGCCCTCCGCGTCGATCGCGACGCCGACCGGATCCCGCAGGCCGGTGGCCAGCACCTCGACGCCGCCCGCACCCAGCGACAGGACCCGCCCGGTGCCCAGCTCGGCGAAGACGACCCCCTTGCGACCGACGGCAACGCCGTAGAGCTGGTCGAAACCGTCGGCCAGCACCTCACTTTGGCCGGCCGCAGGCCGGTAGCGGGCGACCTGACCGCCCGAGGTGGTCACGACGAACTCGCCGGGCCCGCTCGGCGCGATCCCCCGCAGGAACCCGGGATAGCCGGGGCTGAACAACATGCCCGCGGTCTGCAACGACCCGTCCGGCTGTACGAGATAGAGGTAGGTGCCATCGGCGACGTAAAGCCGGCCGTCGTGGTCCACGGCCAGGTCGAGCGGCCAGTTGAGCCCGCCGGGCAACACCGTTCGCGTCTCGCCGGTGGGCGCGATCTCGGTGACCTCTCCGGTGAAGTTCGAGGCCAGCACCCGGTCGCCGACCAACGTGCAGTTGTCCAGGCCGGGGCTCAACTGGGCCAGTACCCGCCGCTCGCCGCTGCGGGGATCTATGCGAAGGACCTGCCCGCTGGCGACCTGGGTCGACACGATGCGGCCGTGGTTGTCGAACTTGACCGAGTCCGGTACACCGAGATCGGCTGCGACACAGTGTGGCTCACCGCCGTCGGGATCGACGCGCCAGATCTCGTTGGCGCCCATCACGGGGAAATACAACAGGCCGTCGGGGCCTACCTCCATCGCGTTCGGTGACGGCACCCCATCCAGCAGCACCCGCGGCGATCCGCCCGCCGGATCGAGTTCCAGCAACCGGCCGCCCTCACGGCATTCGCCGACGAACAACCGGTCCCGATAAAACGTGATGCCGTTCGCCGACGGGACATCGTCGCGCAGCACTCGGGTTCGCCCGGCGGTGTCGAGCACGCTGACCCGGCCGTCCATCACCTCGGTGGCGTACAGGTTGCCGCGGGAGTCGAACGCGACGTCGTCGGGGGCGACGATGTCGCCGCCCTTCGGGCTCACGGTTTCCAGCCGGCCGGTGCGGTGATCCAGTGCGCTGATCTGACTTCCGGTCACCTGCGCGATGTAGACGCGACCGTCCGGGCCGGTCCGCAAACCGTTGGCGCCGAACAGCCGGCTGGGAGCGGTCACTCGATCGAGGGTCCAGCCTTCCGCCACGTCGATCGGGTGATGTAGCGCCGCATACCGTGACGGCTCCGCCGCGGTGGCCCTCGAAATCGACATGCCTCGCCGGGATCCTTCCGTAGGCCGTTTGAGCTGGACGTTATCAATTACGGTTAGTCCAGACAATAGTCATCGGCAGCGCTCTGCTCGGCCTTGACAGTCCAGTCTGGCGATGGGAATAGTATTCTCCGAACGACAGAATGCCATATTTTGTCCGGACCAGTAGACAGCAGAGCCCGTTGCGCCCGTGCCCGGTGTTCGCAGCAGGGGAAAGCAGGCCATGGAGGACTTCCTCAGACTCGACGGTCGCATCGTGGTGGTCTCCGGCGCCGGGGGCGGCGGGATCGGTACCACCGTGACGGCGATGGCCGCGCGGGCCGGCGCCACCGTGATCGCGGTGAGCCGGTCGAAGGAGAATCTCGACGAGCATGTCGCCCCGCTGGCCGGTCAGGGTCTGGCGGTGGTGCCGGTGGCGGCCGACGCCTCGACCGATGAGGGCATCGCCGCGGTCATCGATCAGGCGCGCCGCGCCGAGGGCAACCTGTACGGGCTCGTCAATGTCGCCGGCGGTGCCGCGCCATCGACGTGGATGCCGTCGACCCGTGTGACGCGGCACGACTGGCGCGAGATTTTCGCCGCAAACCTCGAGACCGCGTTCTTCATGAGCCAGGCCGTGGCGGCCGAGCTGGTGGCCCAGCAGCGGCCGGGATCGATCGTGTCGATCTCGTCGATCAGCGGCATGAACACCGCGCCCTTCCACATCGCCTACGGCACCGCCAAGGCCGCCATCGCCGCGATGACGCGCACCATGGCACTCGAGCTTGCCCTGGCCGGCATCAGGGTGAACGCCGTGGCGCCGGGCGTCACCGAGACCGCCGCCTCGCGCACCTATGTCGACTCCGACCCGGACCGGGATCGGCGGGCGATCGCGATGGGCAGGCGCGGCAGGCCCGAGGAACAGGCGGGCGCCATCCTGTTTCTGCTGTCGGAACTCTCCAGCTACATCACGGGCCAGACGCTGCTCGTCGACGGCGGGCTTGACCTCAAGTGGAGTCATCTCGACGCCGACAACACGTCGTTGTTCCTCAAGGACGAATCCTTCCGCGCGGCCATCAGGAGGATGCGATGACCGACCTCGCCAAGGGCGTGAACGCCGCAGCGGCCGAGGAACTTTCGCGGCCCGTCACGATCGGCGTCGAGGCCTACATCTCCGAAGACTACGCGCGCGCCGAGCGCGACAAGCTGTGGCGGAAGGTATGGCAGCAGGTCGGCCGGGTCGAAGAGCTGCCCGAGGTGGGCAGCTACCTGACCTACGACATCCTTGACGACTCGATCATCGTCGTGCGCACCGGACCACGCGAATTCCACGCCCACCACAACGTGTGCATGCACCGCGGCCGCCGACTGATCGACACACCCGAGGGTGCGAAGAACGCCCGCGGCCGTGCCCGCAAATCGTTCGTCTGCGGATTCCACGGCTGGACATACGGTTTGGACGGGGCGTGCACCCACATCCGCGAACAACAGGACTGGCAGGGGGCGCTCACCCCCGACAACACCCACCTGCGGCCGGTCAAGGTCGACACGTGGGGTGGCTGGCTGTGGGTCAACATGGACCCCGACTGCGAATCGCTGGCCGATTACCTGTTTCCCGCAGCGAAGATTCTCGACCCCTTCGGGTGCGAGAACATGCGCTACAAATGGCGAAAGTGGCTGTTCTTCGACTGCAATTGGAAGGTCGCGCTCGAGGCGTTCAACGAGACCTACCACGTCTACACCACCCATCCCGAATTCAACAGGTTCGGCGAATTCAAGGGCTGGGCCAAGGCGCAGGGCAAACACAGCAACATCGGCTATGACGCTCCGGACGACATGGAGGCCACCAAGTCCAAGATCCGCCTCGGCACCGGCGCCGATCCTCGCGTGTCCACCGCGGAGATGCAGGTGTACACGATGGAGGAAACGAACGCCACCACCACCCAGACCCTGGTGAACGCGGCCAAGCGGCTGGTGGACGAGTTGCCCGAGGGAACACCGGCCGACAAGGTCCTCGAGCACTGGCTGGCGTCGGCGCGCCGCGACGACGAGGCCCGCGGCGTGATCTGGCCGACGATTCCCGCCGACATCCTCGGGCAGGCCGGCACCGCGTGGCAGATCTTTCCGAACTTCCAGATCGGGCAGGGCCTGACCAGTGCGCTGTGCTACGGCGCGCGACCACATCCCAGCTACCACCCCGACAAGTGCATCTTCGAGGTGTCGGTCTTAGAACTCTATCCGAAAGGCCAAGAGCCCGAGACGGAATGGGAGTACACGCCGGTCGGCGATCCCAGGTGGCGTTCGGTCCTGCCGCAGGATTTCTCGAACATGGCCGCGGTGCAGCAGGGCATGAAATCGCTGGGCTTTCCGGGCACCAAGCCCAACCCGTACCGCGAACGCAGCACCGTCAACCTGCACTACCAACTGTCGAAGTACATGGGTACCGGCGCACCGCGGGAGCTTGAAGACACATGACCATGTTCGGAAACGATTGCGGACCGACGCAGACGCCGGACGACGCCGACATCGAGACGCTGCGGGAGAAGTATCGGCAGGAACGTGAAAAGCGGCTGCGCAAAGAGGGTTCCAAGCAGTACATCGAACTCGAGGACGATTTCGCCGGCTACTACCAGGTGGACCCGTACACGCCCGTCACACCTCGGGATCCGATCAACGAGGACATCGACGTGGCGGTTCTCGGGGGCGGCTTCGGGGGCCTGCTGTCGGCGGCCTATCTGAAGAAGGCGGGCGTCGACGACGTACGGATCATCGAGCTCGGCGGTGACTTCGGCGGCGTCTGGTACTGGAACCGCTACCCGGGTATCCAGTGCGACAACGAATCTTACTGCTATATACCGCTTCTCGAAGAGCTCAACTTCATGCCGTCGAAGAAATTCGCCGACGGCGCCGAGATCTACCAGCACTGCCGGAACATCGGCAAGCATTTCGGTCTCTACGACTCGGCGGTCTTCTCCACCCAGGTGCACGATCTGCGCTGGGACGAAGACATCAGGCGCTGGCGCGTCGGCACCAATCGCGGCGACGACATTCGCGCTCGCTTCGTCGTGATGGCGTCCGGCCCGTTCCACCGGCCCAAGTTGCCCGGCATTCCCGGCATCAGAGACTTCCGGGGACACAGCTTCCATTCGTCACGGTGGGACTACGCCTACACCGGCGGCGATGCCCAGGGCGGACTGGACAAGCTGGCTGACAAGCGCGTGGCCGTGGTCGGCACCGGCGCCACCGGGATCCAGATCGTGCCGTTCCTGGCCCGCCACGCCCAACACCTGTACGTCTTCCAACGCACCCCGTCGACCGTGGACGCGCGCAACAACGCGCCGACCGATCCCGAATGGGTCAAGACCCTGAAACCCGGCTGGCAGAAGGAACGCCAGCGCAACTTTCACTCCTGGACGTTCGAGGGCATGGCGCTCGGCCAGCCGGATCTGGTGTGCGACTTCTGGACCGAGCTCGGGCGCAACACCGCCGCCCGGGTCCTCGCCCTGGACGATCCGGCGGCACTGACTCCCGAACAGTTCATCGCGATCCGGGAGGAGGAGGACTACAAGGTCATGGAGCGGCTGCGCCGGCGCGTGGCGGCCATCGTCGAGGACGAGACGACCGCCGAGGCGCTGAAGCCCTACTACCGGTTCCTGTGCAAGCGGCCCTGCTCCAACGACGACTACCTGGCAACGTTCAACCGGTCCAACGTCACGCTGGTCGATGTGTCGGCGAGCAAGGGGGTCGAGCGCGCCACCGAAAAGGGCCTTCTCGCAAACGGTGTCGAGTACGAGGTCGACTGCATCATCTACGCGAGCGGATTCGAGATCACCACCGAAATCAGCCGCCGCTACTCGATCGAGACGATCGAGGGTCGCAACGGGCTGTCACTGTTCGACTACTGGCACGACGGCTACAAGACGTTGCACGGCATGACCAGCCGCGATTTTCCCAACCAGTTCTATACCGGGTTCACCCAGGTCGGCATCTCCGCGAACATCGCGGCCAATTACGAGGTGCAGGGCGAGCACATTGCCTACATCATCGCCGAAGCCCTGGCGCGCGGCGCGACCACCGTCGAGCCCAGCCAGGAGGCTCAGGAGGCGTGGTGCCAGACGATCCGCGAGACGGCGGTCGACACCTTGGCGTTCGATGCTCAGTGCACGCCCGGTTACTACAACAACGAAGGCGGCGGGGGCGGCGAGGGAATCCGGTCCCACCTCGGTGAGCCCTACGGCCCCGGCTTCTACGCCTTCGAAGACCTGCTGCGCGTCTGGCGGGCCAGGGGCGACCTGGAAGGTCTGGTCCTGGGCACGTGAACGAGACCCCTTCCACAGAGCTGAGATTCGACGGCCGCGTCGCCGTGGTGACCGGCGCCGGCCGCGGATTGGGCCGCTCCTATGCCCTGCTACTCGCGGCGCGTGGCGCGAAGGTCGTGGTGAACGATCCGGGCGGCGGCCTGACCGGCGAGGGTTGCGATCCCGGACCGGCCGAGCACGTCGCAGCCGAGATCACGGCGGCGGGCGGGGACGCGGTCGCGTGTACCGCGTCGGTCGCGACCCGCGAAGGCGGTGAAGCGATCATCCAGACCGCCGTGGAACGTTACGGCGGCATCGACATCCTCATCCACAACGCCGGCAACGTCCGTCGCGCGTCGCTCAAGGAGATGAGCTACGAGGATTTCGACGCGGTCCTCGACGTCCACCTGCGCGGTGCGTTCCACGTTGTGCGGCCGGCGTTTCCGCTCATGTGCCGGGCGGGCTACGGGCGCATCGTGTTGACGTCGTCGATCGGCGGCCTGTACGGCAACCACGGGGTGGCCAACTACGCGGCCGCGAAGGCCGGCGTCATCGGACTGGCCAACGTCGCGGCGCTCGAAGGCGCCGCCGACGGCGTCGCGTGCAACGTCATCGTCCCGGCCGCGGTGACCAGGATGGCCGACGGCATCGACATCTCCGCCTACCCGCCGATGGGTCCGGAACTCGTTGCACCCGTCGCGGCTTGGCTCGCCCACGAATCCTGCTCGGTGAACGGGGAGATGTTCATCGCGCTGGCGGGTCGGGTGGCGCGGGTGGTCGTCGCCGAAAGCCCGGGGGTCTACCGGCCCTCCTGGACGATCGAAGATGTCGGCCGCCACCTGGAGGCGATCCGATACGTGGAGGCGCCGTTGATCTTCCCGGTCCTGCCCGACGGGCACGACCGGCACATTCGCTACAGCTTCGAATTGTCGCACCGCTCAAGCGATCAAGGAGCGCTGCATGGCTGACGCGACCGGTCCGCTCGCCGGCGTGCGAGTGATCGACCTGACCGCCATGGTGATGGGACCGTACTGCACGCAGATCATGGCCGACATGGGCGCCGACGTGATCAAAGTCGAACCGCCGGAAGGGGATAACACCCGCTACATCTCGGTGGGCCCGGCACCAGGCATGAGTGGCGTGTTCGTCAACGTCAACCGCGGCAAGCGCAGCGTCGTGCTGGACCTCCGAACCGAAACGGGCGCGGCCGCACTGCGCGGGCTGCTCGAAACGGCGGACGTGTTCATCCACTCGATGCGCGCCAAGGCGATCGCCAAGCTGGGGTTCGGCTACCCCGAGGTCGCCGCGATCAACCCGCGGATCATCTACACCAATTGCTACGGCTACGGCAGGCGTGGACCCGAACGCGACCGGCCCGCATACGACGACACCATTCAGGCCGAATGCGGCCTACCCGCGGTGCAACAACAGCTGACGGGCGAGGCCGACTACGTCGGGACCATCATGGCCGATAAGGTCGCCGGTCTGACGGCGCTCTACGCGACGACGATGGCGCTGTTCCACCGCGAGCGCACCGGTGAGGGACAAGAGGTCGAGGTCGCGATGTTCGAAACCATGGCCTCGTTCATGCTCGTCGAACACGCCAACGGTGCCCTGTTCGATCCCCCGTTGGGGCCGGCGGTCTATCCGCGCACCGTGGCGCCCAACCGCCGCCCGTACCGCACCAGCGACGGCTACATCGCCGCGTTGATCTACAACGACAAGCACTGGAACGCGTTCATCGATGCCGTGCAGCCGCCGTGGGCCGATGGGTCGCATTCGACGCTGGAACAGCGCGCCCGCCAGATCGACGCCGTCTACGGCTTATTGGCCGAAACGATGAAGCAGCGCTCTACCGAGGAATGGCTGGCCTTGTTCCGCGACCTCGAGATACCGGCCGCACCGCTCAATACACCGGGCGCGCTGTTCGATGACCCGCATCTCAACGCCGTCGGCATGTTCGAGACCGTGGACACCCCGCACGGACCGGTGCGCTTCCCGGGCGTGCCCACCTGGTTCTCACGGACGCCGGGGCGGGTCGCGGGGCCCGCCCCCGAGCTCGGCGCCGACACCACCGAAGTGCTCGCGGAAATCAGCACGAGCAGACGCGGAATCGCAGGAGATGCCCCGCCACAGTGCGAGTCTGTGTCTGCTCGCGAGGGAAAGGAGTCCTAGATGGGTGTGCCCGTCTACAAGCGCATTCTGGACCTGTTCGAGGCCGAGGGTGTCAATACCTTGTTCGGCATCCCCGACCCGAACTTCGTGCACATGTTCGCGGAGGCGGATGCCCGTGGCTGGTCGGTGGTCGCACCGCATCACGAACTCAGCGCGGGATTCATGGCCGAGGCTGCGTCGCGGATGACGGGCAATCCCGGCCTGTGCATCGGCACGCTCGGACCGGGCATGGCCAACATCGCGGGGGCGATCCAGTGCGCGAAAGTGGAAAACTCCCCGGTGATCTTCATCGGCGGCCAGCGAGCACGCATCACCGAGCGCCGGGTCCGGCGCGGCCGCATCCAGTTCGTCCGGCAGGAACCGCTCTTCGCGCCCTCGGTCAAGTACAGCGCCTCCATCGAGTACGCCGACCAGACCGACGAGATCATCCACGAGGCGATCCGCCGGGCCATGTCCGGCACGCCCGGCCCGGCCTACATCGAGTACCCGTCGCACGTAATCCTCTCCGAGCTCGACGCGGCGGATCCACTGCCGCCCCACCGGTATCGACTCGTCAACCAGACCGCGGGTGAGCGCGAGGTGGCCGAAGCGGCCAAGCTGATCCGGGCGGCCCAGAGCCCGATCTTGTTGGTGGGGCACGGGGTCCACACGTCGCGCACGGGTGCGGCGGTCCGGGAGCTGGCCGACCTCATGGCCTGCCCGGTCATCCAGACCTCCGGTGGAACGTCGTTCATCGACGGGCTCGAGGACCGCACGTTCGCGTACGGATTCTCGCCGGCGGCCGTCGAGGCGGTGGTGAACTCCGATCTGTGCGTCGCGCTCGGCACGGAGCTCGGTGAGCCGAGTCATTACGGCAGGACCCGCCACTGGGCGCCCAACGACGCAAACCGCAAATGGGTTCTGGTCGAACAGGACCCGGTGGCCATTGGGGTCAACCGTCCGATCGACGTCCCCCTGGTCGGCGACCTTCGCGGCGTGGTGCCTCAGCTGGTGGAGGCACTTCGCGGCACGCCGAGAAGGGCGTCCGCCGACCTCGACCGCTGGATCGCCGAGGACGCGGCGGAGCTGGCGCAGCTCGCGGAGAACGCGCCGACGGGACGGACGCCGGTGCACCCGGCACGCTTCGTCGTCGAGGCCACCCGGGCGTTCCCGAAGGACGGCATCATGGTCCGCGACGGCGGGGCGACAGTCATTTTCGGCTGGACCTACTCGCAGGCCAAACCGCGAGACGTCATCTGGAACCAGAACTTCGGCCATCTCGGCACCGGTTTGCCGTACGCGGTCGGGGCCTCGGTCGCCGAGGGCGGCAAGCGCCCGGTGATGCTGGTGACCAGCGATTCGGCGTTCCTTTTCCACATCGCGGAGTTGGAAACGGCCGCGCGACTACGGCTCCCACTCGTGTGCGTGGTCGGTGTCGACCACCAGTGGGGCCTCGAAGTCGGCGTCTACAAGCGCACCTTCGCCCAGCCGTCGCCGCAGCCCGGGGTGCACTGGAGCAAGGACGTCCGTCTCGACAAGGTCGCCGAGGGCTTCGGTTGCCACGGCGAGTACGTCGAGAAGGAAGAGGAGATCGGGCCGGCGATCGAGCGAGCGTACGCGAGCGGCAAGACCGCAGTCGTCCACGTCTGCATCGACCCGAAGGCGAACTCCGAGGAGATGCCCAAGTACGACGAGTTCCGTACCTGGTACGCCGAAGGCACCCAATAGTTCAAGGATCCCGAAGGAGGAGCCATGCGCGATTACCTGAAGTTCTACATCGACGGCCATTGGGTCGACCCGGTCCAGCCCAACACCTTTGACGTCGAGAACCCGGCGACCGAAGACGTGTGCGGAAGGATCTCACTCGGGTCGTCCGCGGATGTGGACGCGGCGGTGAGCGCGGCCCGGCGAGCCTTCGCCGACTGGTCGCAGAGCAGCCGCGAGCAGCGGCTGGAGCTGCTGGAGGGCATCCTCGCCGAATACCAGCGGCGCGCGGGCGAGCTCGCCGACGCGGTGACCGAGGAAATCGGCGCGCCGCCGTCGTTGGCCGCGGGCCCACAAGTGCAACTCGGGATCGGTCACTTGGTCACGGCGATCGACGTGTTGAAGAACTTCCCCTTCGAAGAACAGTACGGGGCGGCGCTGATCGCCAGGGAGCCGATCGGCGTCTGCGGGCTGATCACGCCCTGGAACTGGCCGCTCAATCAGATCGCCGTCAAGGTATATCCGGCGTTGGCGACAGGCTGCACCATGATCCTGAAACCCTCTGAGGTGGCGCCGTTTTCGGCCTACATCTTCGCCGAGATCCTCGATGCCGCAGGCGTGCCGGCCGGGGTGTTCAACCTGGTGAACGGTGACGGCCCCGGCGTGGGCATGGCGATTGCGGGCCATCCGGGCATCGACATGGTGTCGTTCACCGGGTCGACCCGCGCGGGGATCGAGGTGGCGAAGACCGCCGCCCCGACGGTCAAGCGGGTGACCCAGGAGTTGGGCGGCAAGAGCCCGAACATCGTCCTCGACGACGCGGGCTTCGCCGACAGCGTGCGGGCCGGCGTCGCCAACATGATGCCGAACTCCGGACAGAGTTGTAATGCGCCCTCGCGCATGCTCGTTCCGAACTCACGCATGGACGAGGCCATCGGCATCGCGCGCGAGACCGCCGGGCGGGTGAAGGTGGGCGACCCCGGCGACAAGACCGCGATCGGGCCCGTGGCATCCAAGGCGCAGTTCGACAAAGTGCAACGCCTCATCCAGAGCGGCATCGACGGGGGCGCGACCGTCGTCGCCGGCGGGCCGGGCCGACCCGACGGGCTGACCACCGGCTACTACGTCCGGCCGACCGTCTTCGCGAACGTCACCAACGACATGGCGATCGCACGGGAGGAGATCTTCGGGCCGGTGCTGTGCGTGCTCGGCTACGAAGACCTGGACCAGGCCGTCGATATCGCCAACGACACCGATTACGGCCTCGCGGGCTATGTTTCGGCGGCCGATCTCGACAAGGCCCGCGCGGTGGCGCGCCGAATCCGGGCCGGTTGGGTGACCATCAACCACGCGTTCGACATGAGTGCGCCATTCGGCGGCTACAAGCACAGCGGGAACGGGCGGGAGTGGAGCGAGTTCGGGTTTCACGAGTACCTGGAGATCAAGAGCATCTTGGGCTACGCGCCAGAGAAGGGCCGCCAGTAGCGCGCCGATCAGCCTGTCTCAAAGCGGCGACGGATACCGGCCAGCATCGCGATATGCGCCTGCACGGCTTCGCGAGCGGTCATCGCGGCCAGCGGCCGGGGCGCGGCGATCCGTATCCGCTCGGTGACGCGCGTGCCCGACGCGGTGGGCTCGAAACTCACCCGGCCGCGCAGCCGCACCCCCGGCGACTGGTCCGCCTCGGTCAGCACGTCGCCCTCCTCCGGCACCTGCAAACGTGCCCGGTAGGTGATGGTCATCGTGAACGGCCCCAACGGAATCCGGTCCCGCACCCGGTAGCTGAGCGCGACCCCGGCCGGGGTTTCGCTGCGCGACAATATCTCCACGGACACGATCAGCGGGTGCACCAGCTTGATGTTGTTCAAATCCACATAGAAGTCGCGAACCTCGCCCGGGGGCGCGGGCACTTCCTCCGTCAGCGTGTGCTCGGAGTGGGCAACCCACCAGCTCATGCGGAGAACTCCAAGAGGAGCTGACCCGTGCGCCACCAGATCAGCACGGCGAATGCCACCAGCACGACGAGGGTGACCGCGGCCTGAATCGTGTTGCGCCGCTCCCGTGGCGGGTAGACGTAGGCCGCGGCGACCAGCGCACCGGTGACCAGCCCGCCCACGTGCGCCTGCCAGCTGATGCGTTGCGCGCTGAACAACGGCACCAGGAACGTGAAGACGAGGTTGATCGCGATCACCGCCACCACCCAGCGGACGTCGAAGGCCAACCGCTTACCCACCACGAAGGTGGCGCCGAACAGGCCGAAGATCGCACCCGAGGCGCCTGCCGTCGCCGTGTCGAGCGGTGACACCAAATAGACCAGCACCGAGCCGCCCAGCCCGCTCAGCGCGTACAGCGCGCCGAAACGCAGTCGGCCCAGCCACATTTCGAGCGGCGGGCCCACCACATACAGCGCCCACATGTTGAACAGCAGGTGCGTGGCGCCGTAGTGCAGGAACGCCGATGTGACCAGGCGGTAGAACTGGCCGTCGGCGACGGCCGGCGGCCACAGCGCGAGCTGCTTCTCCAAGTTCCCCGACGCC
The DNA here is from genome assembly GCF_001666785.1 of Mycobacterium sp. E3305. Taxonomy (NCBI): domain Bacteria; kingdom Bacillati; phylum Actinomycetota; class Actinomycetes; order Mycobacteriales; family Mycobacteriaceae; genus Mycobacterium; species Mycobacterium sp. E3305. Next base: position 15,679 of record NZ_LZJA01000049.1, read on the forward strand.
ATCTGCAGCACGAAGGCCGCCACGTTGATCCCGATCAGGGCATAGGTGAGCACCGGGGCCGAGCGCTGCCGTCCGCCGAATCGGGTGCGGGGCTGCCGGACCGTCCGCGCCCCGGCCCGGACGCACTCCACGCACTGCTGACCGACGGCGGCGCTGCGCATGCAGTCGCCGCAGATGTAGCGCTCGCAGCGGTTGCAACGGACGTACGTCGGGCGTCCCGGATGCCGATAGCAACTCGGCGCCGCGGGCGGCGAATCCGGTGGGCTGGGTGCGCTCATCGCCCTATTCTCGCCCGCGCCGGCGGGCCGGGCGCAGCGCTTTAGCAAAGCTGTTTTCCGCCCACCCCATTGCGCCTAATGTTTTCTGCGTGGAGTCGACATGAGCACCGGAGTGGTCGAACGCTACCTGGAGTGCCTGGCCGCACACGACTGGGACGGGCTCGCCGCAACGATCGCCGACGAGGGGCTGATCCGCGAGGGGCCGTTCTGCGATGTCGTCGAGGGCAAGCAGCACTACGTCGCCTACCTGCGCAAGGTGCTGACCAACCTGGACGGCCATCGGCTGGAGGTGCAGCGGGTCTCGCATGTCGACAGTCGCCTGTCGTACGTGGAGTTGACGGAGTCGTTCGTCATCGACGGCGCCGCCAAGCGGTGGCCCGAATGCCTACTCTTCGAGCGCGGCGATGACGGGCTGATCTCTCATGTCAGCGTGTTCTTCAAGCAGCCCGGCGCGCAGTGAATCGCCCGTGCGGCGAGCAAACTATTCCCTCACCCGCGAATTTGACCTACCGTGTGATGGGTGGAATCAAACGGAACCCCGGAATTGGTGCCCGTCGAAACATTGCACTCAGGTGATCCGATCATGGATTGCGGCCAGCGGTACATAGTCCTCGAATCGAAGGCCGTCGGCGACAGCTGCGTGGTCCTCGAGCTTGAATCCAGGGTGGACCACCAGCTGCAGGTCATCGAGAAGTCCTTCCCGGCCGGATACCACGTCAACAGGGCGAACCACCGAATCTTATAGCCCTAATTTACCCAGCCGAATATTGCGCGAGTAGCCGTTGGACGGCTACCGCGCATTCGTGTTTATTCGGGCGAGAAACGCAAATAGCGGTCGGCCGCATTTAGCGGCCGCGCGCCGGACGCGGGTCGCTGGGATTGTCCGGATCGGGATCGCCGAACCACCGCGCCGGCGCGCGCTCGCCGTAGGCGTCGTGCCATTCCCACCACTCGTAGGGCGCCGTCTGCGGATACCCGGCCGGCGAGTCCTCCCAGTTCTCCTGGCGCCCGAGCGCGGTCATGTCGAGGTAGCTCCAGGTGTTGCCCAGCGCCTCATCACCGCGGTTGTTGATGAAGTAGGTACGGAACACGCGGCCCCCGTCGTGGATGAACGCGTTCGTGCCGTGCCATTCGTCCACGCCGAAGTCGGCGTCGAAGCCGTCGGTGATCGTGTACCACGGCATCTGCCACCCCATCCGGGCCTTCAGCCGCGCGATGTCGACTTGTGGCGCCCGGGAAGCGAACACCAGGGTCGTGTCGCGGGCGTTCAGGTGGGCGAGGTGCCCCACGTGGTCGGCGATCATCGAGCAGCCGCGGCACGCGTGGCCGGGCCAGCCGTCCACGCCCGGCTCGAAGAACGCGCGGTACACGATCAGCTGGCGCCGTCCAGCGAACAAGCCCAGCAGGTCGACCCGGCCCTCGGGTCCGTCGAACGCGTACTCCCGCTCGACGGCCAGCCACGGCATCCGCCGGCGCGCCGCCGCCAGGGCGTCGCGGGCCCGCATCACTTCCTTCTCTTTCGCCAGCAGCTCTTCGCGCGCCGCGGCCCAATCCCGGGCCGACACGATAGCGGGTGTATGCATGTCGTTGTCCTCCTTAAGGTTTCGTGCCCTCATGCCACCGCCGACAGGCCTGCAGAAGAGAGCAGGTACGCATCCTGCGTCCCGGAGTCCTCGGTCGCGATGGCCAGGACCGAGCGGCCCACCTGCTCGGCGGTGAGCGCCGGCCCGGCGGCCCGCACGAACGACTCGACGTCGACCCCTTGCCGATCGGCGTACGCCGCGACTGCCTTGGCGCCCAGGTCGGTCGCCGGCGTCAACCGCGGCAGCACGGACACGAAGCGGATGCCCAGGCCGGCCAACTGCGACTCGATGGCGGCGTAGCCGGCGATGAACCTGACCGCCGCCTTCGCCCCCGCGTAGCCTCCGCTCAGTGGTGACCCGGCGAGGGCGGCGCCGCTGGACATGACGATCACCGAGCTGCCGGGTGCGAGCGGGTGCCGCAGCGCGTATCGGGTCCAGTGAAACGCCTGCGCGACATCGACATTCCAGTTCTGGCTGAAGCTGTCCCAGCTCTGCTCCTGCAGCGGGCTCATGTGAGGCGCGGCCCCGGCGCAGAGAACCAGTGTGCGCGGCCGGTATTCGTCGATGAGCCGCTGCGCCGTCGCGGGATCGGCGGCGTCGGCGGCCACCGGGATGAAGGCGTCGCCGAGCCCGCGGCGCGCGTCCTCGAGACCGGAAACGCCGCGCGCGACGCCGATCACCTCGGCGCCGGCCGCCGCCAGGGCGCCCGCGATGGCGCGGCCGAATCCGCGGCTCGCCCCGGTCACGATCGCCGTGGTGCCGGCCAGGCCACCCGATGGGAATGTCAGGGGCTCGTTCATGTTCGTCCTCGCTCTCAACGGAAGGTGCATTCACCAATTGAGATGCGGCGCGGCGCCGGCCGGTGTCTCTGTACTGGAGTAGCGTTCGAACCCAGCCGAGACAGGAGGGGCCGTGCCGGCCCAGGAGGACTTCATCGCGCAGGCGGCGCCCTTTCGCGCCGAGCTGATCGCGCATTGTTACCGCATGCTCGGGTCCGTGCATGACGCCGAGGACCTCGTCCAGGAGACCTATCTCAACGGCTGGCGTGGCTACCAGGCATTCGAGGAACGCGCGGCGCTGCGGACCTGGCTTTACCGGATCGCGACGACCGCGTGCCTGCGGGCGCTGCAGAACCGCGCGCGCCGGGTGCTGCCGGCCGGGCTCGGCGACGGATCGATCGACCCCGACGCCGGACTCGACTCGACCGGCGTGCACGAGTGGCTGGAACCCATCCCCGATTCGCTGATGTTCCCCACCCCCGAGGACAACGTGGCCGCGCGACAGAGCCTGCGACTGGCCGTGATGACCGCGCTGCAAGAGCTGCCCGCCCGCCAACGCGCGGTGCTCATCCTGCGCGACGTGGTGCAGTTCAGCGCCGCGGAGGTTGCGGAGCTCCTCGAAACGACACCCGCCGCGGTCAACAGCTCGCTGCAGCGGGCGCGGGCCCACCTCGCCGAGCTCTCCCCCACCGAGGAGAACCTCTCGGAGCCCGACGACGCGGAGCGCCGAGCGCTGCTCGACCGCTACTGCGCGGCATTCGAGAACGCGGACATGGCCGCCCTCACCGCGCTGCTGCAAGCGGACGTGAAGCTCGAAATGCCACCTCTCCCTGTCTGGTTCACCGGCCGTGAGCCGGTGTTGAGATTCCTCGCCGCGCGCGCGTTCGCCAAGCCCGGCGAGATCGCGATGATCCCGACGGCCGCCAACACGCAACCCGCCGTCGCCGAGTACCGCCGCGGCGCCGACGGGACGTTGCGTGCCCACTCCATTCACGTCCTCACAACCGGCGCCAGCGGGGTCGCCACCATCACCGTCTTCCTGGACCCCGGCCTGTTCAGCAGGTTTGGTTTTCCGCCCAGCCGGTAACCTGTCCGCAGGGACGCGACTGCACCGCCGGTCAGGAGAAAGAAGGCCCAAACCCCCGGAGTCCTCGGTGTGGTCGCAGGGTCCACCATGGCAAATGTGGACAGGTCCCCTGCGCCCCAGGATCATTAGGCGCGGTAGACGCAATCGAAGGGTGACCGAGTGAGGATTCCGGGCGTTGCCAGCGTCGTCGCCGGCATGACCGACGGGGCGGCGCAGGTGGTGCGAGCCGGCGTGTCCACCGCGGCGGGCGCCGCGGGTGCGCTGCAGACGTTGGCCAGCCCGGTCGCCGAACTGGCCGTCCCGGTGGTGCAGTCGATGGCCCAAACGACCGGCCGGGCAATCGGATTGACCGGTCCCACCAACGGTTCCGGTCCCGCCGTCACGCCGCCGATTCGCTGGCAGAGCGGGCGGCGGGTGCATCTGGACCTGGATCCGTTGCTGCCGTTCCCGGGCTGGCATGAGCACGCGCCGGCGGTGGAGGAACCCGTCCGCCGGATTCCGGGAGTGGCCTCCGCCCACGTCGAGGGCGCCCTCGGTCGGTTGGTGATCGAATTCGACAGCGAGGCCGACGGCGACGCCGTCCTGGACCGGGTCCGGGACACGGTCTGCGGCGTAGCGGCGGACCTGAGGCTGGTCACGTCCAAGGACGCGCCGCGCACCGCGCCGTTCGCCGATCCGGGAAACCCGTTGGCGATCCTGGTCCCGTTCAGCGCCGCGGCGATGGACGTGGCGGCCGTCGGCGCCGCGGTGACCGGCTGGTTGGGCCGGCTCCCGGTCGCGCCGCGCAGTGCCCGCGCCGCCGCCGCGCTGCTGAACCACCAACCGCGCGTCGTCGCCGTGCTCGAGTCGCGGCTGGGTCGCGTCGGCACCGACATCGCGCTCAGCGCCTCGACCGCGCTGGCCAACGGGCTGACGCAGGCGGTCGGCACACCGTTGCTGGATCTGGCGCAACGCAGCCTGCAGGTATCCGAGGCGGCGGCGCATCGCCAGCGCTGGCGGGAACGCGAACCGGAGCTGGCCTCGCCCAGTCGCCCGCAGGCGCCGGTGGTCCCCGTCATATCGTCGGCCGGGCCGAAATCGCAAGCGCCCCGGCATAATTCGGCGGCGGCCGCCGCGGGGGAAGCGTCCCACGTGGTGGTGGGCGGTGCCATCGACGCCGCCATCGACACCGCGAAGGGATCGATGGCCGGGCCGGTGGAGGAGTACGCCGACCAAGCCGCCAACGCCTCGCTGGTGGCCGCCGCAGGTGCGCTGTTGGCCGGCGGCGGCACCGAGGATGCGGCCGGCGCCCTGCTGGCCGGCGTGCCCAGGGCGGCGCACACGGGCCGGCAGGCCTTCGCGGCCGTGTTGGGCCGCGGACTGGCCAACGCCGGCCAACTGTTCCTCGACCCGGGCGCCCTGCGGCGGCTGGACCGGGTCAAGGTGGTCGTCGTCGACGGCGCCGCGCTGCGGGGCGACAACCGCGCCGTGCTGCAGGCGCGGGGCGACGTACCCGGATGGGACGAGGACCGGGTCTACGAGGTCGCCGACGCGCTGCTGCACGGTGAGGAGGCCCCCGAACCGGATCCCGACGAGTTGCCTGCCACGGGTGCGCGCCTGCGGTGGGTCCGGGCGCAGGGCTCGTCGGCGACGCCCGCGCAGGGTCTCGAGCACGCCGATCTGGTGGTCGACGGCGAACGCGTCGGCAGCGTCGACGTCGGCTGGGAGGTCGACCCGTTCGCCATCCCGCTGCTGCAGATCGCGCACCGGACCGGCGCACGGGTGGTGTTGCGCCACGTCGCCGGCACCGAGGACCTGACCGCCAGCGTCGCCGTCAGCCACCCCCCGGGCACGCCACTGCTGCAGTTGGTGCGCGACCTGCGCACAGATCGCGGGCCGGTGCTGCTGATCACCGCGCTGCACCGTGACTTCGCATCGACCGACACCTTGGCCGCGTTGGCCATCGCCGACGTCGGCGTCGCGCTCGACGACCCCCAGGCCGCGACGCCCTGGACGGCGGACATCATCACCGGCACGGACCTGGCCGCCGCGGTGCGCATCCTTTCGGCGCTGCCGGTGGCCCGGGAGGCGACGGAATCGGCGGTGCGCCTGGCCAAGGGCGGCAGCACCCTGGCGGGGCTGTTGCTGGTCACCGGCGACCCGCGCACCCTGAGCCCGTTCGCCGTGCAGCGCTGGCTCAACCCGGTGAACGCCGCCGCCGCGGCCGCGCTGATGCAGGGCAGCTTCGCCGCCTCGCGGGTACTTCGGCTGGCCGACCCGACACCCCAGCCGCTGACCGCGTGGCATGCCCTGGACCCGGAGATCGTCTACTCCCGGCTGGCCAGCCGCACCCGCCCCCTGGCCGTCGAGCCCGGCGTCGCGCCCTGGCGGCAGCTCCTCGACGACCTGTCCTACAACCCGGTGGTCGCGCCGCTGCGCGGGCCGGCGAGCCGCGTGGGGCGGCTGCTCACCGCGACGCGCGCCGAGCTGGCCGACCCGCTGACGCCCATCCTGGCCGTGGGTGCGGCGGCCTCGGCGATCGTCGGCAGCAGCGTCGACGCGCTGCTGGTGGCGGGCGTGATGACCGCGAACGCGGTCGCCGGTGGCGTCCAGCGGTTGCGGGCCGAGGCCGCGGTCGCCGAGCTCTTCGCCGAGCAGGACCAGTACGCCCGGCGCGTGGTGTTGCCCACGGTCGCCACCGCGCACCGCCGGCTGGAGGCCGCCCGGACCGTCGAGCGGACGGTGTCGGTGAGCGCGAAATCGCTGCGGCCCGGCGACATCATCGACCTGGCCGCCCCGGAGGTCGTGCCGGCGGACGCGCGCCTGCTGGTGGCCGAGGACCTCGAGGTCGACGAGTCCTTCCTGACCGGCGAGTCGCTGCCGGTGGACAAGCAGGTCGAGCCGGTCGCCGTCGCCGACTCCGACCGCGCCAGCATGCTGTTCGAGGGCAGCACCATCGTGGCGGGGCACGCCCGGGCGATCGTCGTGGCGACCGGTGCGGGCACCGCCGCGCAGCGCGCGATCTCGGCCATCGCCGACGTCGAGTCGGCGGCCGGGGTGCAGGCCCGGTTGCGGGAGTTGACCAGCAAGGTCCTGCCACTGACCCTGGCCGGCGGCGCCGCGGTGACCGCGTTGGCCCTGCTGCATCAGGGATCCCTGCGGCAGGCCGTCGCGGACGGGGTGGCCATCGCCGTGGCCGCCGTCCCCGAGGGGCTGCCCCTGGTGGCCACCCTGGCCCAGCTGGCCGCCGCCCAGCGGTTGTCGCGCCGCGGCGTCCTCGTCCGCACGCCGCGGGCGGTCGAGGCCCTGGGCCGGGTCGAAACGGTGTGTTTCGACAAGACCGGCACGCTCACCGAGAACCGTTTGCGCGTCGTCCGCGGCGTCCCGCACGACGCGAGCGCGGACGGCGCATTCCCCGAAGTCAGCGCGCCGGAGTCCGCCACGGTGTTGCGGGCCGCCGCGCGCAGCAGCACCCAGCCGCACAATGGGGGCGGCCACGCGCACGCCACCGACGAGGCGATCCTCAACGCCGCGAATTCCGTTGACGCGCAATGGGCCTCGGATTGGACCGTGCTCGCGGAGGTGCCCTTCGAATCCAGCCGCGGGTATTCGGCCGCGATCGGCGTGACCGGTGGAAACGGCGGGCCGATGCTGATGCTCAAAGGCGCACCGGAGGAGGTTCTGCCGCGCTGCCGGTTCGCCGATGCGGACGCCGGCCCCGCCCACGCGGAGTCGTTGGTGTTGCGCCTGGCCGAGCAGGGGCTGCGCGTGCTGGCGGTGGCCCAGCGCCGGTGGGAGCACGGGACCAGCGAGGAGGACACCGACGTCGACGCCGTGGACGTCGCGGCGCACGACCTCGAGCTGATCGGCTACGTCGGCCTGGCCGACACGGCCCGCGCGTCGGCGCGGCCGCTGATCGAGGCGCTGGTGCAGGCCGGCCGGCGGGTCGTGCTGATCACCGGCGACCACCCGGTGACCGCCCGGGCGATCGCCCGGCAACTCGGGTTGCCCGCGGACGCGCGGGAGATCACCGGCGCCGAACTCGCCGCCTTCGGTGAGGAGGACCGCGCCAAGGTCGCCGCCGACGTCCAGGTCTTCGCCCGCGTCAGCCCCGAGCAGAAGGTGCAGATCGTCGCGGCGCTGCAGGACTGCGGGCAGGCGGTCGCCATGGTCGGCGACGGGGCCAACGACGCGGCCGCCATCCGGATCGCCGACGTGGGCATCGGGGTGAGCGGTCGCGGTTCGTCCGCCGCCCGCGGCGCCGCCGACATCGTGTTGACCGACAACGATCTGGGTGTGCTGCTCGACGCGCTGGTCGAGGGCCGCGGGATGTGGGGCGGGGTACGCGACGCGGTGAGCATTCTGGTCGGCGGCAACGTCGGCGAAGTGCTGTTCACCCTCATCGGGACCGCGCTGGGCACCGGCAGGGCGCCGGTGGGCACCCGCCAGTTGCTGCTGGTGAACCTGCTCACCGACATGTTCCCCGCGCTCGCGGTCGCGGTCACCCCGCAATACCCCGAGCCCGAAGAGGCCGAGGACGGCGTCGACCGCGATGCCGAGGAGCTGCATCGCGCGTTCCAGCTGGCGACGCTCTCCGGGCCCTCGCCCTCCCTCGACGCGCCGCTGATGCGGCAGATCGTCACCCGGGGCGCCGTCACGGCCGCGGGTGCGACGGCGGCCTGGGCCATCGGACGCTGGACTCCGGGCACCGAACGCCGCACCTCGACCATGGGGCTCACCGCGCTGGTGACCACCCAGCTCGCGCAGACCCTGCTGACGCGCCGCCACAGCCCGCTGGTACTGGGCACGGCGCTGGGCAGCGCGGGCGTCCTGGTAGCCATCGTCCAAACCCCCGGCGTCAGCCACTTCTTCGGCTGCACACCGTTGGGCCCCGTCGCCTGGACCGGCGTCATCAGTGCCACCGCGGGCGCCACCGTCGTCTCGGTGCTGGCGCCCAACTGGCTGGCGCAGCGGGTGGTCGCGCTGGAACCGAAGCAGGACTGAGGCTTTCGCCGCTAGCCGGACAGCTCCTTGCGCACGACCTTGCCGGCCGGATTGCGCGGAATGGTGGCCACGAGGTTGATGTCGCGGGGCTGCTCGAATCGGGAGACCTTGCCCTTGAGGTACTCCCGCAGTGCCGCCTCATCAGTGTCGCTGCCCGGCCGCAAGACCACGAACGCGGCCAGTCGGTGGCCGAATTTCTCGTCGGGAACGCCGATGACCGCGTTGTCGGCGATGGCGGGGTGCTGGGCGAGCGCGTTCTCGACGGCGCGCGGGTAGACGTTCTCGCCGCCGGAGATGATCATGTCGTCCTCGCGGCCGACGATGTAGAGCCGGCCTTCGTTGTCGAGGTAGCCCATGTCGCCGGTGCTGGTCATGCCGTCGATCACCGTCTTGGCCCCGCCGCCGGTGTAGCCCTCGCTCGCCAGCTCGCCGCCGACGAAGATGCGACCGGTGACGCGCGGGCCGACGGGCCTGCCGTTCTTGTCGAGGATGCGCACCGGGCAGCCGGCGACCGGCCGCCCGACGGTCTCCGGCGCTTCGCGCAACTCGGCCGGTGTCGCCAGGGCGCCGATGCCGACCTCGGTGGAACCGTAACCGTTGTAGAGGATGTCGCCGTAGGCGTCCATGAACCGCTGGCCGAGGGTCGGGTCGAGCCGGTCCCCGCTCGACATCACGACCCGCAGGTACGGCACCGGGTTGCGCGTACGCACCCGGTCGGGCAGGGCGAGGATGCGCGCGAGCACCACCGGCACCGCGGTGAACGCGTCGGCGCGATGCAGCGACGCCTGCGCGAGCGCCGCCTCGGCGTCGAAGTGACGATGGGTGAGCACCGTGCCGCCCAGGGCCACGGTGAGCATCAGCATGCCCAGCCCCAGCCCGTGAAACATGGGCATTGCCACCGAGATCCGCGAACCGGTGCGCAGGCCGGTGCGGTCGAGGATCGTCACCCACACGCCCACCGCCGAACGCAGCTGCGGCGAGCGGGGCACCCCCTTGGGGGTGCCGGTGGTGCCGGACGTGAGCAGGATGATCCGGCCCGGTGCGGCCACGTCGGGCCGCTCGTCGCCCTCCTCCGTGGTGGCCGTCGCCGGGTCGATCAGGGTGACTGATTCGTCGGCGGCGCGGACCCGCTCGCCGAACTCGTGGTCGGCGATCATCGCGGTGATCCGGTGGGCGCTCACCGCGGACGCCAGGGCGTCGCTGCGGAACTCCGTATTGACCAGGACCACGTCGGCACCCACCATTGCGGTGGCGAAGACGCCGGCGATGAAACCGCGTCCATTGCGGCACATGACGCCCACGGCGTCGCCGGGTCCGACACCGTCGCGGGACAACCGGCGCGCCAGCGAGTCGGTGGCGGACCGCAGCTCGCGGTAATCCCAAGCGCCATCGTCGTCGACGATCGCCGCCCGGTTGGGCCAGCGGGTCGCCGTCACCGCCAGCAGCGTGTACGGGTTGGTGCCGCCCCGCCGCGCCTCGCGGAGCACCCGCAGGGTCGCCAGGGGCGACGGCGGCGTCAGCAGTCGCGATCGCAGCAACGCCCGCGCCGCGGTGCCGACCACGCCCTCGTTGCTCATCGCCGGGCCTCCGGGCCGCCGGAATCGGAGAAGAACCGCCGGTACCACAGCCGGGCGGCGCGTTCGGCCGGGCCGGCCAACAGCACGGACGCCACCTCGGCGGGCAACACCCAGGGCGGTTCGTTGCTGCGCGGTCGCTCGATCACCGCTTTGGCGATCGCGTCGGCTGCTTGGTCCGCCGACATGCCTGGGAGCCGGCCCAGGACGGGCGTGGGTTCGATCATCCGGGTGCGCACCAGCGCGAAGTAGACGGAGGTGACGTCGACGCCGTCGGCGTGCAGCTCCGGGGCGACGCTGCGCAGCCAGCGGTCGAAGGCGCCTTTCGACGCCTGGTAAGCGCCCCACTGCGGCCCCGGCACGACGCGCACGCCGACGCTGGACACGTTGACGACGTGCCCGCGGCCGCTTTCGCGCATGGCCGGCAGCAGCCCCAGCAGCAGCCGGATGGGCCCGAGATAGTTGATGTCGATGGTGCGCTGAAAGTCGTGCGGCCGGTCGTATTGGTGATGCAGCGAGCGGCGCAACGACTTTCCGGCGTTGCTGACCACGATGTCCAGCGCGCCGTGCTCCTCGGTGATCTCCTTGGTCAGCGCGCTGACGGCGGCTTCGTCGGTGAGGTCGGTCGGGTACGCGATCGCGCGTCCGCCCGCGGCGTTGATCGACGCCGCCAGGTCGGCCAGGCGCTCCTCGGACCGGGCGACCGCCAGCACGGTGGCTCCCCCGGCGGCCAACCGGCGCGCCGTCGCCTCACCGATCCCGTAGGAGGCGCCGGTAACCAGCGCGGTCTTACCGGTGACGGCGCTGCGCAACCTGTCGGGATCCGATACTCGCGCCGGATTGGCCACGTGGTCCGTGACCTTGTTGAGGGCCTGCACTATCACGTTCAACATCGCCGCTGCATCCACTCGAGCCGGATGTCGAGGATCGGCGGATGGCTTCACCGTGCACTCGACTCGTCATAGGTAGCAGACCACATCGCGGTTCGCCGGTGCGCCTCGCCCCGCCGTTGCGCCGTTCGCCGGCGCGGGCCCCGGGGCGGTGGGCGCCGCGCAGCCGGATGACCGACGCGCGCAAGCCATCTCGGCCCGGATACCGCGGGGTGGACGGTGTTGTGTGAATTCGCAGTAATTTCCCGGGTTTGACCTGTTTAGCGGGAAGCTTCTCTGGGCACAATTGCGGCATGATCGCACGTCAAATAGCTCGTTTTCTCGGTCCAGCAGTAGTAGCCGCGTCCGGCCTCAGCGCGTCGGCCATCACCGGCTCCCTCCTCCCCTCCGCCGCCGCCCAATGTCCGGACGTGCAGGTGGTGTTCGCCCGCGGCACCGGTGAAGCCCCCGGAGTCGGGCCCACCGGCCAGGCCTTCGT
>NZ_LZJA01000050.1:0-34335 GCF_001666785.1 Mycobacterium sp. E3305
GCGCGCCGTGACACGCCGGGACATGCAAAGCCGCTCTGACAACGTACGAATTCGTCTATCCAGCAACCTGACCCGGGACCCACCGGCGAGCGCGCCGACTGGTGGTGGTACCAACCCTTCCAACCCCAACCACCACCATCCAACAACTAGCCCGCCTACCGGGCCGGTCGCTCCCGGCAACGTATCGACGAGTAACCGGTTGCCACCGGAATCAGCCAGCGTCGCAACGCATCCACTGCGTAAGCGTCGTGAACCACGTGTTGTCCGGCCGGGCAAGATCTGGGAGCCTCAATAGTTCGAAGACAGTCTCCGAAATCCCGCTCGACGGAGAGGCGGCCCGTGGTGACCCGCGCCCTGACGAAGCCGGTCGGCGCCGTAACGCTGTCCGGGCTTCTCGCCCTGGCCGCTCGCTATGCCGCCCAATCGGTCGTCGCGCGGATCGAGGACAATCCCGATCCCTATCCTCGTGAGCGCCTCGCCACCGAACAGCGCGGCGAGCAGCACTTCATCAGCCGAGCCGACGGGACCGTGCTGCGCGCCATCACCGCCGGCGCGGGGCCCGCCGTCGTTTTCGCGCACGGCTACGGCGGCACGCTTGGGGAGTGGAACATCGTCTGGGATGAGCTGTTGGCCCGGGGCTACCGCCTCATCGCCTTCGACCAACGAGGACACGGTAGCTCCACGCTTGGTTCGGCCGGCCTGATCGGTGACGGTCATCGTGCGTGCGGGTCCGGCGATGGTGATGACGCCACGATGATGGGCCCGGTGGTGATACGGGCAGACCAGCACGAGGTTGGTCAGCTCGGTGGGTCCGCCGTCTTCCCAGTGCCGGATGTGGTGGGCGTGCAGGCCGCGGGTGGCGCCGCAGCCGGGAACCGCGCAGCTGCGGTGGCGGTGCTCGAGCGCGCGGCGCAGTCGCCGGCTGATCAGGCGGGTGGTTCGGCCGGCGCCGATGACCTCGCCCTGGCGTTCGAACCACAGTTCGCCGGTGGCGTCGCAGGTCAGGTAGCGGCGTTCGGCGTCGGTGAGCAGCGGACCCATGTGCAGTGCCGCAGTGTGCGTTTCGGCGTCGACGTGCACCACCACGGTGGTGTGCTGTCCGTGTGGGCGGCGGGTCGTCTCCGCGTCCCAGCCGGCCTCGATCAGGCGCATGAACGCCTCGACGCTGCCCGGCAGGGGCGGCGCGCTGTCTGACGCTCCCTCGGCGCGGTCGTGCTTCCATTCGGCGATCAGCGCGTCACGATGGGACTGCAAGGCGGCGTCGAACGTCGCGGCGTCCGCAGACGGCAGGGAGATCCGATAGCAGGCGCCCTGCTCGGTGGAGGTCTTCCTCAACGAGGGCTCGAGCTCGCGCCGGGGTCCTGGGTCAGGACGCGGTTCGAGGCTGATCGCGGTGCGCAGCTGGTGCACCGTGGCCACCTGCGCCAACTCCGCGTAGTGCGCATCGGACCCCCCACCCGCACGTGCCGCGATGACGCCGACCTGATCCAGCGACAGCCGGCCCTCCCGCATTCCTTGGGCGCAGCGGGGGAACTCCTCGACCCGGCGCGCGACGGTGGCGATCGTGTGCGCGGTGGTCGAGGACAACCCCAGCTTCCAGGCCACCAACGCCGGCACCGACCGCGCGCCGGTCATGCCGCACAGCTCCTCACGCTCGATCTCGGCGACCAAATCCACGATGCGCCCATCGACGGCGTTGCGCTGACCGGCCAACTCCGCCAACTCCTCGAACAGCACCCCGAGACGGTCTTTGGGGCTCACCACCACGGAGTCGGACGATGCGGTCGAAGACATGAACCCATCGTCGCCGCGCGGTACGACAAGTTTCGGTTGCCGATTCCGCGCTGGAATGTGACCCGCGAACTACTCCACAGTCCCGTCTCTTTCCACAGGACCGCTCACCGAGACCCGGTTTCGGCCCCAGGTCCGTCGGTTGCGGCGAGGTCAATGGTCACGACAGCAGAGAAATGGCAACCGAGAAGGGATCAGCCAATGTTTGAAACACCGCTTACGGTCGTCGGACACATCGTCACCAACCCCGAACGCCGACACGTCGGCACGCAGGAGGTGATCAAGTTCCGCGTCGCGAGCAATTCCCGGCGGCGCACGGCCGACGGAGGCTGGGAGCCGGGCAACTCGTTGTTCATCAACGTCAATTGCTGGGGCAAGTTGGTCACCGGCGTGGGCGCCGCGCTGGGTAAGGGTGCACCGGTGATTGTCGTGGGCCACGTGTACACCAGCGAGTACGAGGACCGCGACGGCAACCGCCGCTCGTCGCTGGAGATGCGTGCCACCTCCGTCGGGCCCGATGTGTCCCGCGCGATCGTCCGCATCGAGAGGCCCGGCTACACCGGCCCGACTGCCGGCGATGCCGGCAAGCCACCCACGGATGCGACCGGCACCGCTGGTGAGGACGCCGATCGCGACGCCGGCGTCGACTCCGCCGAAGCGGGACCGCTGCCGATGTCGGCTTAGCTGCGGAATCCGGCCCACCGCGCGATGCCTAGGATGGTCGCGAGAACTCTCTCAAAAGACCAGAAAGGCATGACCGCGGCATGGCTGAGTTCATCTACACGATGAAAAAGGTCCGCAAGGCGCACGGCGACAAGGTGATCCTGGACGACGTCACGTTGAGCTTCTACCCGGGCGCCAAGATCGGTGTCGTCGGCCCCAACGGCGCCGGCAAGTCGAGCGTCTTGCGGATCATGGCTGGGCTGGACAAGCCGAACAACGGCGAGGCCTTCCTGGCCACCGGCGCCACCGTCGGCATCCTGCAGCAGGAGCCACCGCTGAACGAAGAGAAGACGGTGCGCGGCAACGTCGAGGAGGGGCTCGGCGAGATCAAGGTCAAGCTGGACCGGTTCAACGAGGTCGCCGAATTGATGGCCACCGACTACTCCGACGAGTTGATGGAGGAAATGGGCCGGCTGCAGGAGGAGCTGGACCACGCCGACGCCTGGGACCTCGACTCGCAGCTCGAGCAGGCCATGGACGCCCTGCGCTGCCCGCCGCCCGACGAGCCGGTGACGAACCTGTCCGGTGGTGAGCGACGGCGCGTGGCGCTGTGCAAGCTGCTGTTGTCCAAGCCGGACCTGTTGCTGCTCGACGAGCCGACCAACCACCTGGACGCCGAAAGCGTGCAGTGGCTCGAACAGCACCTGGCCGCCTATGCGGGCGCGGTGTTGGCGGTGACCCACGACCGGTACTTCCTGGACAACGTGGCGCAGTGGATCCTCGAGCTCGACCGCGGTCGCGCGTACCCCTATGAGGGCAACTATTCGACCTATCTGGAGAAGAAGGCCGAGCGCTTGTCGGTGCAGGGCCGCAAGGACGCCAAGCTGCAGAAGCGGCTGACCGAGGAGCTGGCCTGGGTGCGGTCGGGGGCCAAGGCGCGCCAGGCGAAGAGCAAGGCGCGGCTGCAGCGGTATGAGGAGATGGCGGCCGAGGCGGAAAAGACGCGCAAGCTCGACTTCGAGGAGATCCAGATCCCGGTCGGGCCGCGGCTGGGCAACGTGGTCGTCGAGGTCGAGCACCTGGACAAGGGCTTCGGCGGGCGCACGCTGATCAAGGACCTGTCCTTCACCCTGCCCCGCAACGGCATCGTCGGCGTCATCGGTCCCAACGGCGTCGGCAAGACGACGCTGTTCAAGACCATCGTGGGACTCGAACAGCCCGACAGCGGGACGGTCAAGGTCGGAGAAACCGTCAAGCTCAGCTACGTCGACCAGTCCCGCGCCGGGATCGACCCCAAGAAGACCGTGTGGGAAGTCGTTTCGGACGGCCTCGACTACATCGAGGTCGGACAGAACGAGATCCCGTCGCGCGCCTACGTTTCAGCGTTCGGCTTCAAGGGTCCTGACCAGCAGAAGCCGGCCGGCGTGCTCTCCGGCGGCGAGCGCAACCGGCTGAACCTGGCGCTCACGCTCAAAGAGGGCGGCAACCTGATCCTGCTCGACGAACCCACCAACGACCTCGACGTCGAAACGCTCGGCTCGCTCGAGAACGCCCTGGAGAAATTCCCCGGCTGCGCGGTCGTGATCTCCCACGATCGCTGGTTCCTGGACCGCACGTGCACGCACATCCTGGCCTGGGAGGGCGACGAGGACAACGAGGCCAAGTGGTTCTGGTTCGAGGGCAACTTCGGTGCGTACGAGGAGAACAAGGTCGCACGCCTCGGAGTTGACGCGGCGCGACCGCACAGAGTGACCCACCGAAAGCTCACGCGCGACTAGTGTCAGCTGCGCAGCCCCGCAGTGACGCGGCCCGGACGGCCGCTGGGGGCCGCCCCCCATTGCGGGGGAGACTGGGCGGTTGAGCACAGTGACATCGGTCACGAGTTGGGAGCCATCGGCATGACGATCGATCCCGGAGCCAAGCAGGCCCTCAAGCCGTGGACCGCGTTCACACTGCAGGAGGACATTCCGGGCTGGATCGCGAAGGCCTACATCGAGAGCTATCGCGGCCCGCACGGCGACGAACCGGGGGCGGCGGATTCCGGTCCGATCGACCTGACCGTCCCGACCTCCATCGTCACTCCCGCCATGCTGGGCGCCCACTATCGGTTGGGCCAGCACCGCCCCGCCGGCCAGAGCCGAGTCGCGGTGTACCCCGCGGAGGATCCGGCCGGATTCGGGCCCGCGCTGCAGGTCGTCACCGATCACGGCGGCATGCTGATGGACTCGGTCACCGTGCTGCTGCACCGGCTCGGCGTGCCCTACGCCGCCATCATGACGCCGGTGTTCGAGGTGCACCGCAACTCGGACGGCGACCTGGTCAGCGTCGAACCCAAACCTCCCGGCGCACCGCCATACGTCGGCGAAGCGTGGATACACGTGCAGCTGCTGCCGTCGGTCGACACCAAGGGCCTCGTCGAAGTCGAGCGGCTGCTGCCCAAGGTCCTGTCGGACGTGCAGCAGGTCGCCAGCGACGCGGGCGCGTTGATCGCCGCCCTGAGCGGCCTGGCCGCGGACGTGGAAACCAACGCGCACGGCCAGTTCTCCGCGCCGGACCGCGACGACGTCGCCGCCCTGCTGCGCTGGCTGGGCAACGGTAACTTCCTGCTGCTGGGCTACCAACGGTGCCGCGTGCACGAGGGCCTGGTCTCCGGCGACGGCTCACCCGGCCTGGGCGTCCTGCGCACCCGCACCGGTTCCCGCCCCCGATTGACCGATGACGACAAGCTGCTGGTGCTCGCGCAGTCTGTCGTGGGCAGCTACTTGCGGTACGGCGCCTATCCGTACGCCATCGCGGTGCGGGAGAGGGCCGACGACGGAGTCGTCGAGCACCGCTTCGTCGGGCTCTTCACGGTCGCCGCCATGAACGCCGACGTCCTGGAGATCCCTACGGTCTCGACCCGGGTCCGCGACGCGCTCGCCCTGGCCGACAGCGACCCGATCCACCCCGGTCAGCTGCTGCTCGACGTCATCCAAACCGTCCCGCGCTCAGAGCTTTTCACTCTCAGCGCCGAGCGGCTGTTGGCGATGGCCAAAGCGGTGGTGGACCTGGGATCCCAACGGCGGGCGTTGTTGTTCCTGCGCGCCGATCGGCTCCAATACTTCGTGTCCTGCCTGGTGTACTTGCCCCGCGACCGCTACACCACCCAGGTGCGGCTTCAGATCGAAGACATCTTGGTCCGCGAATTCGGCGGCACGCGGCTCGAGTTCACCGCCCGCGTCAGCGAGTCACCCTGGGCCCTCATGCATTTCATGGTGCGGCTGCCCGAAGAAGCCGCACCCGTCGACGTCTCCGAGGACAATCGGGTCCGCATCCAGGGGCTGCTGAGCGAGGCCGCCCGCACCTGGACCGACCGGTTGATCGGCGCGGCCGCGGACGGCCGCGCCGAGCAGGCCGACGTCGAGCACTACGCCACGGCGTTCTCGGAGGTCTACAAGCAGGCCGTCAGCCCGGCCGACGCCATCGACCACATCGCCATAATCCAAGGGCTGCAAGATAATTCGGTAAAGCTAGTGTTCTCTGAGCGCGGCGAGGACGGGGCCGCCCAGCTGACCTGGTTCCTGGGCGGGCGCACCGCCTCGCTGAGCCAGCTGCTGCCGATGCTGCAGAGCATGGGCGTGGTGGTGCTCGAGGAGCGGCCCTTCACCGTGACCCGCCCGGACAACCTGCCGGTGTGGATCTACCAGTTCAAGATCTCGACCCACCCCACCATCTCGCCGGCGACCACGACAACCGAGCGCGAGGCCACCGCACAGCGATTCGCCGACGCGGTCACCGCGATCTGGGAAGGCCGGGTCGAGATCGACCGCTTCAACGAACTGGTCATGCGCGCGCGGCTGACCTGGCAGCAGGTCGTGTTGCTGCGTGCCTACGCGAAATACCTACGGCAGGCGGGCTTTCCCTACAGTCAGTCCTACATCGAGTCGGTGCTCAACGAGCACCCCTCCACGGCGCGTTCACTGGTCGCCCTGTTCGAGGCGCTCTTCGATCCCCGCCCGTCGGGCTCGTCGAGGAATCGCGACGCCCAAGCGGCGGCTGCCGCGGTCGCCGCCGACATCGACGCGCTGATGAGCCTGGACACCGATCGCATCCTGCGGGCGTTCGCGTCGCTGGTGCAGGCGACGTTGCGCACCAATTACTTCGTGACCCGGGAGGGTTCGGCCCGCGCCCGAAATGTGCTGGCCCTCAAGCTCGATGCCCAGCTGATCGACGAACTGCCGCTGCCGCGGCCCAAGTACGAGATCTTCGTCTACTCGCCCCGCGTCGAGGGCGTGCACCTGCGGTTCGGGCCGGTGGCGCGCGGCGGGCTGCGCTGGTCGGACCGCCGCGACGATTTCCGCACCGAGATCCTCGGCCTGGTCAAGGCGCAGGCGGTGAAGAACGCCGTCATCGTGCCGGTCGGGGCCAAGGGCGGCTTCGTCGTCAAAAGGCCGCCGCTGGCGACCGGCGACCAGGCGGAGGACCGCGAGGCCATCCGTGCCGAGGGTGTCGCCTGCTATCAGCTGTTCATCTCCGGGCTCCTCGACGTCACCGACAACGTCGACCACAAAACGAAGAAGGTCAGCCCGCCGCCCGGGGTGATCCGGCGCGACGGCGACGACGCTTACCTGGTGGTGGCCGCGGACAAGGGCACCGCCACCTTCTCCGACATCGCCAACGACGTCGCGAAGTCCTACGGATTCTGGTTGGGTGATGCGTTCGCATCCGGCGGATCGGTGGGCTATGACCACAAGGCCATGGGCATCACGGCCAAAGGCGCGTGGGAGGCCGTCAAGCGACACTTCCGGGAGATGGGCGTCGACACCCAGTCCGAGGACTTCACGGTGGTGGGCGTGGGCGACATGAGCGGCGACGTATTCGGCAACGGCATGCTGCTGTCCAGACACATCAGGCTGATCGCGGCCTTCGATCACCGGCACGTCTTTCTCGACCCCGACCCCGACCCCGCGGCCTCGTGGGAGGAGCGCCGGCGGATGTTCGACCTGCCGCGATCCAGCTGGGACGACTACGACAAGTCGCTGATCAGTGAGGGCGGCGGGGTGTACAGCCGCGAGCACAAATCCATCCCGGTCAGCTCGCAGGTGCGCGACGCGCTGGGCATCGACGGCGAGGTCACCGAAATGACGCCGCCGAACCTGATCAAGGCGATCCTGCAGGCGCCGGTCGACCTGCTGTTCAACGGGGGCATCGGCACCTACATCAAGGCCGAGTCGGAGTCCGACGCCGACGTCGGCGACCGCGCCAACGATCCCGTGCGGGTCAACGCGAGCCAGGTGCGCGCCAAGGTGATCGGGGAAGGCGGGAACCTGGGGGTGACCGCCCTTGGCCGCGTCGAATTCGATCTGTCGGGCGGGCGGATCAACACCGACGCCATGGACAACTCCGCCGGGGTGGACTGCTCGGACCACGAGGTCAACATCAAAATCCTGATCGACTCGCTGGTGACGGCAGGCCGCGTCGATCCCGCCGAGCGCAAAGAGCTGCTGGAGTCGATGACCGACGAGGTCGCGCAGCTGGTGCTCACCGACAACGAGGATCAAAACGACCTGATCGGCACCAGCCGCGCCAACGCGGCAAGCCTGCTGCCGGTGCACGGCAGGCAGATTCAGTACCTGGTCGACGAGCGAGGGCTCAACCGGGAACTCGAAGCGCTGCCATCGGAGAAGGAGATCGACCGCCGGTGCGAGGCCGGCATCGGGCTCACCTCGCCCGAGCTGTGCACGCTGATGGCGCACGTCAAACTCGGGCTCAAAGAGGAGATGCTGAACACCGAGCTGACCGAGCAGGACGTGTTCGCGTCCCGGTTGCCCCAATACTTCCCGACGCCGTTGCGGGAACGGTTCACCCCGGAGATCCGCACCCACCAGCTGCGCCGCGAGATCGTCACCACCATGCTGATCAACGACCTGGTCGACACCGCAGGCATCAGCTACGCGTTTCGGATCGTCGAGGACGTCGGCGTGGGGCCGGTCGACGCGGTGCGCACCTACGTAGCCACCGACGCCATCTTCGGCGTGGGCGAGATCTGGCGGCGGATCCGCGCCGCGAACCTGCCGGTCGCCATGTCGGACCGGCTCACGCTGGACACCCGACGGCTGATCGACCGCGCCGGCCGCTGGCTGCTCAACTACCGTCCGCAGCCGCTGGCCGTCGGCGCCGAGATCAACCGGTTCGCCGCGAAGGTCAAAGACCTCACGCCCCGGATGTCGGAGTGGCTGCGCGGCGACGACAAGGCGATCGTCGAGAAGGAGGCCGCCGAGTTCTCGTCGCAGGGTGCGCCCGAGGATCTGGCGTACATGATCGCCGCGGGCCTGTACCGCTTCAGCCTGCTCGACATCATCGACATCGCCGACATCAACGACATCGACGCCGCCGAGGTCGCGGACACCTACTTCGCCCTGATGGACCGGCTGGGCACCGACGGCCTGCTGACGGCGGTCTCCGAGCTACCCCGCAACGACCGGTGGCATTCGTTGGCGCGCTTGGCGATTCGCGATGACATCTACGCGTCACTACGGTCGTTGTGCTTCGACGTGCTCGCCGTGGGCGAGCCCGACGAGAGCGGCGAGGAGAAGATCGCCGAGTGGGAACATCTGTCGGCGTCAAGGGTGGAGCGGGCCCGCCGCACCCTCATCGAAATCCAAGAAAGCGGGGAGAAGGATCTTGCGACACTCTCGGTGGCCGCGCGCCAGATCCGGCGCATGACCCGCACCAGCGGGAGAGGATCCTCCAGTTGACCGTCGGCTTCGTAGCCCCCGTACCGGTGCGCTGGTCGGACATCGACATGTACCAGCACGTCAACCACGCCACCATGGTCACGATTCTGGAGGAGGCCCGGGTCCAGTTTCTGCGCGAAGCGTTCGAGGTCGATATCTTGACCATCGGGTTGCTGATCGCTGAGGTCAAGGTGACCTACAAAGGTCAACTGCGGCTGGTCGATTCGCCGCTGCAGGTGACGATGTGGACCAAGCGGTTGCGGGCGGTGGACTTCACGCTGGGCTACGAGGTGCGCTCGGTCAGCGCCGATCCTGAGTCCAAACCCGCCGTCATCGCCGAGTCGCAGCTGGCCGCCGTTCACATCGAGGAGGAGCGGCTGGTGCGGCTCTCCCCACACCATCGGGAGTATCTGCAACGGTGGATTCGGTAGTAGTTGACCGCGGGCTTTGGTTGGGGCCAGCCGACCGGGCCGCCCAGCGCAGGGATCTGGCCGCGTTCGTCGACTACGCGCTGCGCCTCGACGACGCCGCGGTCATTCGCCTGCGCGCTCGATCGGCGGGCCTGCTGACTGCCTGGGTGGCAACGGGTTTCGACGTCCTGGCCAGCCGGGTGGTGGGCGGCGAAGTGCGGCCCGAGGATCTGTCCGTGGGTGCGGACGCGCTGGCGCGCGGCCTGTCTGCGATGGACGACTCGGGCTACGTCGACCCCGGCTTCGCGATGGATTCCGCGTGGCGCGGGGCGCTGCCGCCGGACTCCGGCTTCACGCACCTCGACGACATACCCGCCCGGGTGATGCTCGACCTCGCGCAGCGCGGGGCGCAACTCGCCAAGGAGCATGGCAGTTCGCACGGTCCGCCGGTGTCGCTGCTCGACCAGGAAGTCGTCCAGGTGAGCTCGCCGGGCGGCAGTGTGGGACTGCCGATGCGGTGTGTGTTCGCCTTGACCGCAATGGGTTTCCTGCCGCAGTCGGCCGACGCCGTCGGCGCCGACGAGATGATCCGCGTTCGGATCCTGCCGACCTGGTTGCGCCTCGACGCCCGGTTTGGCTCGGTGTACCGGCGCCGCGGCGACCCGGCTCTCTTATTGAGCTGACGCCTGAGACGACCGGTGTCGGTCGGAAATCATGTTGAGTTAAATGCGGTCGTCGGGCGGCGGATCAGGTGCCGTAGACCATCCACAACGGCAGAGCCGCGTCGAGGTAATCCATGAACTTCTTGAGGCCGACGCGGTATTGCCCATAGCCGTACGGGTCTTCGGCGTACTCGGGGAACGCGATGCCCAGCCCGAACAGGCCGGGGGCGAGGATTCCGTTCATCCGGTTGTACTGCAGCGGTCCCCACTGGGGCGTCTCGGGCAGCTTTCGCTGCTCGAAGCCGACGGTGTAGACGACGCGGTCGCACTCGGCGAGCTTCTCGTCGAAGTCCGGGCCGGCAACCCAGCACCTTTCCAACCGTTCCGGGTACTCCCCGTCGATGTTCTCCCGGGCCCAGACGGCGGCTCGGCCCTTGAGGCCGGTGTCATCGAACAGTATCCAATCATCAAGATAGACAGCGTATTTGAGCGGACTGCGGTAAAAATTGATCACCCTGCCGACCGGAAGCCGCAGCAGGTGCGGCAGCGCGATCATCGACGAGTGCGACGAGCCGAAGACGCCAACCGTCGCGCCTTCGAGTGGCACCTCGGCGAGCCTGTCGGCGTCGAGGGCGACCTCGACCGGAATCGCGTCGATGGGGTAGTCGAGACTCTTCGGTTCCGCGCCGATCGCGAGGATCACGTTGTCCGACCTTACTTCCGAATCCTGCGTCTGGATCCGCCACTGCCGCCGTTGCAGCGACAGGCTGGTGGCCACCGTCTCGAACACGTGCACCCGTTCGCGCAGGTGCCCGGTGACCCACACCAACGGGTCGGCGACCAGGGCCAGGGCGCAAGTCTCCTCCGGGTCGACTTCGGCCAGCGGGGAAGGCGGGGCCTCCGAAAACCGAAAGGCCGCAGAGCCGTTCAAGAAACTCAGGAAGGTTCCGGCAATGGTGTTGCTGGACACCGACCGCCACTTGCCGCCCAGGTCACCCGCGGCGAAGGCAGGATCGAGCCAGGCGATCTTGTCAGGCGGCACGCTCTGATCGAGCAGCCGCCCCACCGCCGCGATTCCCGCGGGTCCGGCTCCGATCACTGTCCACGAGTAGGTCGCCATGTACTAGGTATAGAGCAGCGACGAGCCAAGCGCTGCGCCGGAACTTGGCCGAACCGGTCGACCGGCCCGCTCACACGATGTCGGCGAACATCAGCGCCGTGCCTGCGGCGGTGACGGTCTGAGTCACGATTTGCGCGTGGGTTAGTCGAACGGCGCGCGGCATCAGGTCCGTCCAGCGCCGGGCCATCCAGCGATACGCCCAGTAAATCGCCACGCCGGCGAACCCCAGTGCCGCGGTCCAGTTCACCGCGCCGACCCAATCGGGGGTTTCGTGCCGCATCGCGGGCGCGCCCGACTGTGCGGACATGTCCATCGCCGCGCCGCCCGAGTGCGCGGGCCCTCCCGGCAGGCTGCCGTTCATCGCCCCGTACATCCAGGCCATCGCCACCATCATCACGGCGTAGTAGTAGTTCGTCAGCCGGCCATCGACGGCCCACGGCGCGTGACCGGCGACGCCGACGAACCAGGCACCGCCGAGCAGAAAGCACATCGCCGCCGCGAAGGTCGGAAGGGTCATTCCCACGCCCCAGGTCATCAGGATCATCGCGGCCGACATCGCGAGGTGTAGCAGCTGGCTGACGACGCCCGTCCAGCATCGGCGTTGGGCGACAAGGAAATACGCATACGCAACAAAGCTGACGGCGAAGAGCGCCGTCACCACCCACCGCAACGTGTTATCCACCGACGCGCCTTTCACCGGTGGGCTCGATCTCGGCCATGGCACGACAGTACCCCCACCGGGTATGCCCCTTGCAAGCGACACCCCGGAACGTTATGCGAAAGCTACTGCTCCGCCGCGCCTTTGGTCGCTCAGGCCAGCCAGGCCGCGGTGTCGGGCGGGAGTTTGCCGTCGACCAGCGGTGCGCTGGTCACGATGAGTTCTCCCGGTGGCAGTGGGATGGGTCGGCGGCCGGCGTTCACCGCGCACACCGCACCGCCGCCGCGGCGGAAGATCAGCGCATCACGCGGTGCGTCCAGCCACTCGAGCCCGTCGCCGTCGAATTCGGTGCGCTCCTTGCGCGATTTGATGATGTGCTGGAAGAACGAGAAGGTCGATTTCGGGTCGGCGGTCTGCTTTTCGACGGTCAGCGCCGCCCACTCCCTGGGCATCGGCAACCAGGTGGCTGGCGACGAGGAGAAGCCGAATGGCGGCGCGTCGCCCGACCACGGGATCGGGACCCGGCACTTGTCGCGGCCGCGCTCGGTGTGCCCGGAGCGTTCCCACGTCGGGTCTTGGAGCACTTCGTCGGGCAGCGTCACGTCGGGGAGCCCCAGCTCCTCGCCGTTGTAGACGAACACCGCGCCCGGCAGCGCCAGCATCACCATCGCCATGGCGCGCGCCCGGCGCAACCCGAGCTCACCGTCGCCGTACCGGGTGACCTCGCGGCCGACGTCGTGGTTGGACAGCGTCCACGTCGGTGTGGCGTTCTCGATCGCGGTGGCCGCCAACGAGTTCTGGATGGCGTCATGGATTTGGGTCGCGTCGAAGTCGATCTTGGTCAGCCGGAAGTTGAAGCCGAGATGAAGCTCGTCCGGTCGCAGGTATTCGGCCCACCGGACGTTGTCCATGACCCAGACCTCGCCGATGGTCACCGCCCCCGGGTAGTCATCGACGATCGATCGGATCCCGCGGTGGATTTCGTGCACGCTCGGGTGGTTGAAGCGCGGGTCGTCATCGCTGTGGTGCAGGACCTTGATGTCGCCCCGCGCGTCGGGCAGGTCGGCCGGCTTGGCCATTCCGTGCGCGACGTCGATGCGGAATCCGTCGACGCCGCGTTCCAGCCAGAACCGCAGCGTCTTCTCGAAGTCGTCGAAGATGTCCGGGTGTTCCCAGTTCAGGTCCGGCTGCTCGGCGTCGAACAGGTGCAGGTACCACTGGCCCGGATTGCCGTCCGGTTCGATCACCCGCGTCCAGGCCGGCCCGCCGAACACCGACGTCCAGTTGTTCGGCGGCAGTTCGCCGTCGGAGCCGCGCCCGTCGCGAAAAAAGTAGCGGTCACGGGCGTCGGTGCCCGGACCGGCAGCCAGCGCAGCCTGAAACCACGGATGCGCCGAACTGCTGTGGTTGGGCACCACGTCCATGGTGATCTTGATGCCCCGCTCGTGTGCCGCCGCCACCAGCCGCTCGAACGCCGCCATCCCGCCGAACAACGGGTCGATGTCGCGCGGATCCGCGACGTCGTAGCCATGGTCGGCCATCGGCGACACGGTGACAGGGTTGAGCCAGATCGCGTCGACGCCGAGCCGTTCCAGGTGTTCCAGCCGAGCCGTCAGACCGTCCAGGTCGCCGACGCCGTCGCCGTCACTGTCGGCGAACGACCGCGGATACACCTGATAGAACACCGCGTCTGACCACCACGGCTTGGCGCTCATTCCACCCCGCTCATTGTCGTGGGCCGACATCACAACGCCGCGTTGACCAGCGAGTGGGCAGCCATTTCAAGGTAATCGAGCAACTGGCGCCGGTGCTCGTCGTCGAGGGTCTCCGAGTCGATCGAGCCGACGGCGATGTGCATGCAGCGCAGCCAGGCGTCGCGCTCGATGGGAGTGATCCGGAACGGGACGTGGCGCATGCGCAACCGGGGATGGCCCCGCTGGTCGGAGTAGGTGCGGGGACCGCCCCAGTACTGCTCGAGGAACATCCGCAGCCGCTCCTCGGCGCCCGCCAGGTCGTCTTCGGGGTAGATCTGGCGCAGGATCTCGTCCTCGGCGACCTGGGCGTAGAACCGGGACACGATCGCGTTGAACGTGGGGGCACCGCCGACGGCGTCATAGAAGGACTGGGGCTCGGAATCCATCGTCTCCATTGTGGTCCATTGCGGTGGCGCCGGGCCGCGCCGGGCCGACGGTGTGCCCGGTGTTCACCCGCGCGACATGCCGTTCACCTGCAATAGGGGTGCGATTGGCGGCGAATCATGGTGGACTATCGGCGGAGGATCTATGGCGCAGGGCAAAAGACGCCGCAGCCACCGCAGTTCCGGTGCCGCGGCAGGGTTAACCGGGCCCCCATCCGCGTCGTGCCTGCATAGCGTCGATAGCCATCCCCCCACCCGCCAAGACACCGCATCCGTGTGGAGCCGCCGGCGCGTGCTGCTGCTGAATTCCACCTACGAGCCGCTGACCGCCCTGCCGATGCGCCGGGCCATCGTGATGGTGATCTGCGGCAAGGCCGACGTGGTCCACCACGACCCGGCGGGGCCGGTGATCCACTCGGCCACCAGCTCGATCCTGGTGCCCTCGGTGATCCAGCTGCGGTCCTATGTGCGCGTCCCCTACCGCGCCCGGGTCCCGATGACCCGCGCCGCGCTGATGCACCGCGACCGGTTCTCCTGCGCCTACTGCGGGGCCAAGGCCGACACGGTCGATCACGTGGTGCCCCGCAGCCGCGGCGGCGACCACTCCTGGGAGAACTGCGTCGCGTGCTGCTCGACGTGCAACCACCGCAAGGGCGACAAGCTACTGACCGAACTCGGCTGGGTGCTGCGCCGTACGCCGCTGCCGCCGACGGGGCAGCACTGGCGGCTGCTCTCGACGGTCAAGGAGCTCGATCCGGCCTGGGCGCGTTACCTCGGCGAAGGCGCGGCCTGACTAATCTCGTGTCCGAGTGTGCCGACGAATCACCGCGTGAGATACGGTTTTCGTCGTGAGCCTTTTGCAGATTCACCTGTACTTCATCGGGATACCGTTGCTGCTGGTGGTCGTCCTGGCGCTGCCGATCTGGTCTCGCAAGGGACCGCACCCGGCGACCTACAAGCTGGGGGAGAAGTGGACCCACCCGCCGATTTTGTGGGCGGCCACGGACGAAGACGTCGGCCACGCTCACGGCGGGCACGGCGGACATGAATTCGCAGTCGGAGGTGGCGCCAGTGGCACGTGGTGAGTTAGCGACGATCGAGCCCGACGAGCTGCCCAACGGCTGGGTGATCACCACCAGCGGGCGCCTTTCCGGGGTGACCGAGCCGGGCGAGCTGTCGGTTCATTTCCCCTTCCCGACCAAGGACCTCGTCGCCATCGATGACGCCCTTAAGTTCGGCTCGCGGGCGTCGAAGGCTCGGTTCGCCATCTACCTCGGCGACCTGGGCAACGACACCGCCGCCCGCGCGCGCGAGATCCTGGCCAAGGTGCCCACGCCGGACGACGCCGTGCTGCTGGCGGTCTCGCCCGACCAGAAGGTCATCGAGGTCGTCTACGGCTCGCAGGTCCGCGGCCGCGGCGCCGAGTCGTCGGCGCCGCTGGGGGTCGCCGCCGCGACCTCGGCGTTCCAGCGCGGTGACCTGGTCGACGGCCTGGTCAGCGCGATCCGCGTCATGAGCGCGGGGATCTCTCCGGCCTAGTGGCGATCGCGAGCGCGGCGTAGCCGGGCGTGGCGGGTCGCCACCGTTTGGTCTAGTGGCGATCGCGAGCGCGGCGTAGCCGGGCGTGGCGGGTCGCCACCGTTTGGTCTAGTGGCGATCGCGAGCGCGGCGTAGCCGGGCGTGGCGGGTCGCCACCATCCGGTCTAGTCGGCCGCGTCGAACGTGCGCGCCCGCAGGGCCCGCTTCACACCGGCCTGGCCTTCGAGGACCAGCCGCCGCAACGCGGGCGGCACCTCCGGGTCGGACAGGAACTTGTCGGCGGCCGCGATGCCGGCCTCGCTGATGTTCCAGTGCGGGTACAGGCCGATCACCACCGTTTGCGCGACTTCGCTGGACCGCCGCGCCCACACGCCCGGGATCGCCGCGAAGTAGCGATCCGTGAACGGTGCGAGCAGATCCTGCTGACCCGATGGGGCGAAGCCCGCGATGATGGCGCGGGCCGTGATGTTGGCCAGGGTGTCGTCCTCGATCACCGTCGTCCAGGCCTGCTCCTTGACCTCAGGTTGCGGTCGCGCCGTCGCCGCCTGGGCGCCGTGGCGCTTGCCGGCAGCGGTGGGGTCGCGCTGCACCTCCGCGTCGATGAAGGGCGTCGCGGGCCCGTCGGCGTCGATCTCGCCGGCGCTGGCGAGCGCGGTGACGATGCGCCACCGCAGGTCGGTGTCGATCTCGAGGCCGGCCAATCCGAGATCCGCCGGGTCGTGGTCGAGCAGGTCTGCCAGCGTCACGACGTGCCGGGTCGACAGCACCGACGAGCACAGGGTGTTGACGAACGCGAGCTGATGATCCGAGCCGGGCTCGGCGGCGCGGGCCAGCTCCAGCAGCCGGTCGGCGAACTGCGGCCACCCGTGTTCGTGTGCCCAGGCCGGCTCGGCGTAGGAGGCCAGCGCCGTCTGGGCCTGCAGCAGCAGCCGCTGCGCCACCCCCACCTCGGTTTCGGCGTGCACGCCACCCGAAACCAGGGCCACGAAGTCGCGGGCGCGCAGTTCGGCCTCTCGCGTCATCTCCCACGCCGCCGACCACACCAGCGAACGCGGCAGCGGCTCGGCGATGTCGGCGATCCGCGCCAGCGCGGTCTGCAGCGACTCGCCGTCCAGCCGCAGCGAGCAATA
The DNA here is from genome assembly GCF_001666785.1 of Mycobacterium sp. E3305. Lineage (NCBI taxonomy): Bacteria > Bacillati > Actinomycetota > Actinomycetes > Mycobacteriales > Mycobacteriaceae > Mycobacterium > Mycobacterium sp. E3305. The sequence continues at coordinate 16,827 of NZ_LZJA01000050.1, forward strand.
CGTCAGATCGTCATCGTTGACCAGGACCAGCTGACCGCGTGAAACGCCAACCAGCGCAGGCACTTCCGTGACGGCATCTTCGACGTCGAGCTCTTCCCGCCGCACGCGCACCAGCTTGCCGGCCCCGTCGTCGTCGTAGATCCCGATCGCCAGCCGGTGCACCCGCGTCTCGCCGGCCCCCGGGGCGGCGCCACTCTGGGTCACCGCGAACCGGGAGAACCTGCCGTCGGCGTCGACGTCGAAATCCGGCCGCAGCGTGTTCAGGCCGGTCGTCTTCAACCACTGCTGGCCCCAGTCGGACAGGTCGCGGCCCGACGCCTTCTCGAGCGCGGCGACCAGGTCGTCGAAGGTCGCGTTGCCGAACGCGTGGCTACGGAAATAGTCGCGCAACCCCGCCAGGAAATGCTCCAGCCCGACGTAGGCGACGAGCTGCTTGAGCACGGAGGCGCCCTTGGCATAGGTGATGCCGTCGAAGTTCACCTCGACCGCGGCCAGGTCGGGGATGTCGGCGGCGATCGGATGCGTCGACGGCAACTGGTCCTGGCGATACGCCCACGACTTCTCGACGGTCGCGAAAGTCGTCCAGGCCTCGGTGAATTCGGTGGCCTCCGCCTGGCAGAGCACCGACGCGAACGTCGCGAACGACTCGTTGAGCCACAGGTCGTCCCACCAGGTCATGGTGACCAGGTCCCCGAACCACATGTGCGCCATCTCGTGCAGCACCGTCTCGGCGCGCCGCTCGTAGGAGGCCCGGGTGACCTTGCTGCGAAAGACGTAGTCCTCCAGGAAGGTCACCGCGCCCGCGTTTTCCATTGCGCCGGCGTTGAATTCGGGAACGAAGAGCTGGTCGTATTTGCCGAACGCGTACGGTAGCCCAAAGTTCTTGTGGTAGAAGCTAAATCCCTGTTTGGTCTGGGTAAAGAGCCGCTCGGCGTCCATGTGGCGCGCCAGGGACTCCCGGCAGAAGATGCCCAGCGGGATCTCCCCGTGTTCGTCGGTGTAGGTGTCGTTCCATTCGGCGTACGGGCCGGCGATCAAGGCCACCAGGTAGGTGCTCATCCGCGGGGTGGTGGCGAAGGTGTGCGTGCCGTCCTCCACAGACACCGTCGCGCCGTTGGAGATCACCTTCCAGTGTGAGGGCGCGGTCACCCGCAGTTCGAACGTGGCCTTCAGGTCGGGCTGGTCGAAGCACGCGAACATCCGCTTGGCATCGGCGGTCTCGAACTGCGAGTACAGGTACATTTCGTCGTCGACCGGGTCGACGAAGCGGTGCAGGCCCTCGCCGGTATTGGAGTAGCGGCAGTCCGCGTCGACCTCCAGGACATTGCGCTTCTGCAGGCCGAGCAACGGGATGCCCGTCGATTCGTCGTATCCCGACACGTCGAGCTCGTGGCCGTTGAGAGTGGCGGCGCGCACCGTCTCGGCCGCGAGGTCGATATAGGTGTCGGCGCCGGGCAGCGCGTCGAACACCACCGTGGTAATGGATCGGAACGTGCGGTCGCCGGGTGCGCCGTTGCCGTCGGTCACGTCAAGGTCGATCCGGTAGCTGTCGACGGTGATCAGGGCGGCGCGCTCGACGGCCTGGTCCCGAGTCAGATTAGGAAGGGCCACGCGTCCAACTTACGTCCCCCGGCCTCATCTCGGGCACTGCGGGAACAGGGGCGGGGCGCCTACGGTTGTGCTGGACGGTGTGTTGACCGACGAGAGGATTGCGCTATGCCTGACAACGCTGCCGGGAAAGACCAAGCCGATTTCTGGTTCGATCCGCTGTGCCCGTGGTGCTGGATCACGTCGCGCTGGATCCTCGAGGTGGAGAAGGTTCGCGACATCGACGTGCACTTCCACGTCATGAGCCTCGCGATTCTCAACGAGAACCGCGAAGGGCTGCCTGACAAGTACCGCGAGATGATGAAGCACGCCTGGGGTCCGGTGCGGGTGGCGATCGCCGCCGAGCAGGCCCACGGGGCCGGAGTCCTGGACCCGCTGTACACGGCGATGGGCACCCGGATTCACAACGAGGACAACAAGAACCTCGAAGAGGTCATCAAGCTGTCGCTGGCCGACGCCGGCCTGCCGGCGGAACTCGCCGAGGCCGCCACCAGCGACGCCTACGACGACGCCCTGCGCAAGAGCCACCACGCCGGCATGGACGCGGTCGGTGACGACGTCGGCACGCCGACCATTCACGTCAACGGTGTCGCGTTCTTCGGCCCGGTGCTCTCGAAGATCCCGCGCGGCGAGGAGGCCGGCAAGCTGTGGGACGCGTCGGTGACCTTCGCGTCCTACCCGCACTTCTTCGAACTCAAGCGGACCCGCACCGAGAAGCCCGAATTCGACTAGGTCGTCGGGCGGCGACCCGCCGCGCCCGGCTTCGCCGCGCTTGCGATCGCCGCTGACTGGATGGCGGCGACCCGCCGCGCCCGGCTTCGCCGCGCTTGCGGTCGCCGCGGCGCACGGCTGTGTAAGGATGGCGGGCATGCGCGTCTACCTCGGCTCTGACCACGCCGGATTCGAGCTCAAGCAGCACATCATCGCCCACCTCCAAGGGGCCGGGCACGAGCCGATCGATTGCGGCGCCTTCACCTATGACGCCGAGGACGACTACCCGGCGTTCTGCATCGCCGCGGCGACCCGCACGGTGGCCGACCCGGACAGCCTGGGCATCGTGCTGGGCGGGTCGGGCAACGGCGAACAGATCGCGGCCAACAAGGTGCCCGGGGCTCGCTGCGCGCTGGCGTGGAGCGTCGAGACGGCGACGCTGGCCCGCGAACACAACAACGCCCAGTTGATCGGCATCGGCGGGCGCATGCACACCGTCGAGGAGGCGTTGGCCATCGTGGACGCCTTCCTGAGCGCGCAATGGTCGAAAGCCGAACGCCACCAACGGCGTATCGACATTCTCGCCGAATACGAGCGCACCCACCAGGCGCCGCCCGTGCCCGGCGCGCCGGCGTAAGACATGCCCGAAGGGCATACCCTGCACCGGCTGGCCCGGCTGCACCAGCGCCGATTCGGTGGCGCTCCCGTGGCGGTGTCGAGCCCGCAGGGCCGTTTCGTCGACTCGGCCGTGGTGGACGGCCGCGTGCTGCGCCGCACCAGTGTCTGGGGCAAACACCTCTTCCACCACTACGACGGCGGGCCGATCGTGCACGTCCATCTCGGCCTTTACGGCGCCTTCACCGAATGGCCACGCGAGGGGAGGGTCCTCCCGGAACCGGTCGGGCAGGTGCGGATGCGCATGGTCGGCGCGGACTACGGCACCGACTTGCGCGGACCGACCGTCTGCGAGGTGATCGACGAGGGCCAGGTGTCCGACGTCCTCGCCAAGCTCGGCCCCGATCCGTTGCGCAACGACGCCGACCCGTCCTGGGCTTGGAATCGAATTACGAAGTCCCGCAGGCCTATCGGCGCGTTGTTGATGGATCAGACCATCGTCGCGGGCGTGGGCAACGTCTACCGAAACGAGCTGCTCTACCGCCACCACATCGATCCGTTCCGCCCCGGCCGAGACGTCGGCGAAGGGGAGTTCGACGCGGCATGGACCGATCTGGTCGCGCTGATGAAGGTCGGCTTACGCCGCGGGAAGATCGTGGTCGTGCGGCCCGAGCACGACCACGGGCCGCCGTCGTATCGGGCCGGGCGGCCCAGGACATACGTGTACCGCCGCGCCGGCGAGGCCTGCCGCGTCTGCGGGGATTCGATCCGCACGGCCGTCTTGGAAGGCCGCAACGTGTTCTGGTGCCCGACCTGCCAGAAGTGACGCGGCCGCAACGGCGGGAATTTCGCACCAAGAAACGTTCGCGTTCACTGTTTAGGGGTGGCGGCCACCGGGGTATTGGTTAGGTTATGAAAACAATTCCTCGTTTGGCCGCAACGGCTATCGCGATTGGCGGGTTGGGGCTGGCGGGCTTGGGCGTCGCTACTGAAGCGGCAGCGCATCCCGGACCCTTCCCGCAGTGGTGCCCGGGTGAGTTTTGGGATCCGGGCTGGGGCAACAACTGGGACTGGAACAGCTGCCACGACTGGCGCGGGGGGCCACCGGGACCTCCGGGGTGGGGACATCCGGGTCCGCCACCGCCTCCTGGGCCATGGGGCCCACCCGGGCCGCCCGGGCCGCCCGGCTGGCACCCCTGATCCGCGCAACGACGAACGCGCCCTGCCGAACCGGCGGGGCGCGTTTTCACAAGCGTTAGACGACCCCGAGCGCCGCGTAGACCTCGTTGCTTAAGGCGAGGCTGCGCGGGTCGGCGTTGGCCTTGGTGGCGTCGAAGCGGTTCATCACGTACGCGTAGCCGATCCGGTGTTCCAGATCGACGAAACCGAAGGAGCCGCCCAGCCCGCCGTGGCCGAAGATCCGGGGGTTGGGCCCGTTGACGCACCGTTGATTGAGCATGTATCCCAGCCCCCACCCGTGGTCGGCCACCCGCGGCCCCAGCACCAGATCGGTGTCCAGCCCGCCCTGACATTCCCGCACCAGGTCCATGTGCTCACGGCTGAGCACCTTCTCCTGCGCCAGCACGTTGTAGAACGTCGCCAAGCCCAGGGCCGAGACTTGCCCGTTGGTACCGGGAAACTCGAGTTCGCGCCACAGCCGCAGGTCGTGGGAGCCGAGCTCGTCGTCGGGGGCGAAACCCATCGAGATCGACAGGGCGGCCTTGGGGTGCTCGGTGAGGCTCGTCGGGTAGCCGGGCGCCTGCGCATCGGCCAGCAGGTCGCGGGCGTGCGGCTTGTTGACGCGTTCGGCGCAGCGCCGTTGTTCGGCCAGCGACAACCCGATATGGACGTCGGCGCCGAACGGTTCGGCGATCTCCGTACGCAGGTATTGGCCGATCGTGCGTCCGGTGACCCGCCGGAAGACCTCGCCGAGGATGAAGCCGAAGGTGGTCATGTGGTAGCCCTGGGCGGTGCCGGGCTCCCAATACGGTTCGGCGGCGGCCAGCTGTGCGCAGACGAAGTCCCAGTCGGCGACGTCCTCCCAGCGCAGGCGGGTGCGGGGGCCGATCACGCCCGAGCGATGGCTCATCACCATCGCCAGCGTGATGTCCTGTTTGCCCGCCTGCCCGAACTCGGGCCAGTAGTGGGCCACCGGGGCCTGCAGGTCCAGTTCGCCGCGGTCGGCCAGCTGGTGGACGCAGGTGGCCGACAGACCCTTGGTGCCGGACAACACCGTGGTCAGGGTGTCCTGCCGCCAGCGTCGCGTGTGGGCGGCGTCGGCCCAGCCGCCCCACAGATTGACGACGAGCGTGCCGTCGACCCACACGGCGACGGCCGCGCCGACTTCATCACCGACTGTGAAATTCCGCTCGAACGCGTGGCGCACTCCAACGAATTCCGGCGCGCACGACCCCTGGATTGCCGCGGCCGTTTCGAGGTCGCTCATGGCGCCTTTCTTAGGAGCAGATCCTTAATCCAGAGCGGGCGACGGGAATCGAACCCGCGTAGCTAGTTTGGAAGACTAGGGCTCTACCATTGAGCTACGCCCGCATGTGTTAGTCGAGCGTGACTGTAGCTGTCGACGAAGATCAAATCTAATCGACGCGGTCTTGTGATCGCTCCGTGAGGGTCTGCGACGTCGTCGCGAAGCCTGTGGCCAACCCGGCCCTACGGGGCCTTAGGATCATCGAGGTCAGCGCGGGGTGTAGCGCAGCTTGGTAGCGCATCCGCTTTGGGAGCGGAAGGCCGCAGGTTCAAATCCTGTCACCCCGACCAGCACGACCACTGCCGCATGCACACGGCCACCGAACGCCAGGAACGACCACCGAGGAGCGCCCCCGTGAAGAGCACCGTCGAGCAGCTGAGCCCCACCCGGGTCCGCATCAACGTGGAGGTGCCGTTCGCCGAACTCGAGCCCGACTTCCAGCGCGCCTACCGGGAGCTGGCCAAGCAGGTGCGCCTGCCCGGCTTCCGCCCCGGCAAGGCGCCGGCGAAGTTGCTGGAGGCCCGGTTCGGCCGCGAGGCGCTGCTCGACCAGGTCGTCAACGAGGCGTTGCCCGCGCGGTACGGGCAAGCCGTCGTGGAATCGGAAGTGCAGCCCCTCGGCCAGCCCGAGATCGAGGTCACCAAGAAGGAGTACGGCCAGGAGCTGGCGTTCACCGCCGAGGTCGACGTCCGCCCGAAGATCGAGCTTCCCGACCTGAGCGCGCTGACCATCTCGGTGGATCCGGTCGAGGTCAGTGACGACGACGTCGACGCCGAATTGGAGTCGCTGCGCGCCCGCTTCGGCACCCTGACCGGGGTCGACCGGCCCGTCGCCGACGGCGATTTCGTCTCGATCGACCTGTCGGCCACCATCGACGGCGAAGAGGTGCCGGGGGCGTCCGCGGAGGGCCTGTCCCACGAGGTGGGTTCGGGCCGGCTGATCGCGGGTCTCGACGACGCGCTGATCGGTCTCTCGGTGGACGAGTCCCGGGAGTTCACCGCGCAGCTGGCGGCCGGCGAGCACGCCGGGCAGGACGCCCAGGTGACGGTCACCGTCAAGTCGATCAAGCAGCGCGAGCTCCCCGAGCCCGACGACGAGTTCGCCCAATTGGCGAGCGAGTTCGACACCATCGAGGAGCTGCGTTCCAACCTGCGCGACCAGGTCGCACGGGTGAAGCGCGCCCAGCAGGCCGACGAGATCCGCAACGCCGCTCTGGACACGCTCCTCGAGCAGGTCGACGTGCCGCTTCCCGAGGCGATCGTGCAGGCGCAATACGACAGCACGATTCACGGCGCGTTGCACGGCCTCGACCACGACGATGCCAGGCTGGACGAGGCGCTCGCGGGCCAGGGCAAGACGCGCGAAGAGTTCGAGAGCGAGACGCGCACCGCGGCGGAGACCGACGTCCGCAGGCAGCTTCTGCTGGACGCGCTGGCCGACGAGCTCGAGGTGCAGGTGGGCCAGGACGACCTGACCGAGCGGTTGGTGGCGACGTCTCGGCAGTACGGCATCGAGCCGCAGCAGTTGCTGGGCTACCTGCAGGAGAACAACCAGCTGCCGGCGATGTTCGCCGACGTGCGCCGCGGGCTGGCCATCGCCGAAGTGGTGCGCGCGGCGACGGTCACCGACACCAAGGGCGACACCATCGACACCGACGAGTTCTTCGGGAAGCGTTCGGAGGCCGACGCAGCTGAGCCGGCCGGCGAGGCGGAGGAGGCCGAGGACGCCGACGAGGCGTTGGAAACCGAAGGCTCCGACGACGAGGCGGAGTGACCGGGTCTTGACGCTGTGAGCGAAAGCGCCCGATTGAGGGGGAGCGTGGGCGCGAAACAGTGGGCCAGGTTGGTTAGTGTCGGTGAATAGAAGAACTCGAGAAAGCAGGTAACCCAGTCGTGTCTGACATGCGTTCGCCCTCGCAGGGGCTCAACCTCACGGACTCGGTCTATGAGCGCTTGCTCTCCGAGCGCATCATCTTCCTGGGTTCGGAGGTGAACGACGAGGTCGCCAACCGGCTGTGCGCGCAGATCCTGTTGCTCGCCGCCGAGGACGCCGACAAGGACATCTCGCTGTACATCAACTCGCCGGGCGGATCGATCAGCGCCGGCATGGCGATCTACGACACCATGGTGCTGGCTCCTTGCGACATCGCCACCTATGCGATGGGCATGGCGGCCTCGATGGGCGAGTTCCTCCTCGCGGCCGGCACCAAGGGCAAGCGCTACGCGCTTCCGCACGCGCGCATCCTGATGCACCAGCCCCTGGGCGGGGTGACGGGCAGCGCGGCCGACATCGCCATCCAGGCCGAGCAGTTCCACGTCATCAAGAAGGAAATGTTCCGGCTGAACGCCGAATTCACCGGGCAGACGATCGAACGCATCGAGGCCGATTCCGACCGCGACCGCTGGTTCACCGCCCAGGAGGCCCTCGAATACGGATTCGTCGACCACATCATCACCCGCGCCAGCCACATCACCAACGGAGAAGCCCAGTGAGCACCCAGCACCCCATCCAGCCGCAGGCGCGCTACATCCTGCCGTCGTTCATCGAGCACTCGAGCTTCGGCGTCAAAGAGTCCAACCCGTACAACAAGCTGTTCGAGGAGCGCATCATCTTCCTCGGCGTCCAGGTCGACGACGCTTCGGCGAACGACATCATGGCGCAGCTGCTCGTGTTGGAGTCGCTGGACCCCGACCGCGACATCACCATGTACATCAACTCGCCCGGCGGGGGCTTCACCTCGCTGATGGCGATCTACGACACCATGCAGTACGTGCGCGCCGACATTCAGACGGTGTGCCTGGGCCAGGCCGCCTCGGCCGCGGCGGTGCTGCTGGCCGCGGGGACTCCCGGCAAGCGGATGGCGCTGCCCAACGCTCGGGTGTTGATCCACCAGCCGTCGCTTCAGGGTGTGATCCAGGGCCAGTTCTCCGACCTGGAGATCCAGGCCGCCGAGATCGAGCGGATGCGCACGCTGATGGAGACCACGCTGGCCCGCCACACCGGCAAGGACGCCGCGACGGTCCGCAAGGACACCGACCGCGACAAGATCCTGACCGCCGAAGAGGCCAAGGACTACGGGATCATCGACACCGTGCTGGAGTACCGGAAGCTCTCCGCGCAGACCGCCTAAGTCTCCTCGGCGAACGTGCTCTCATGGCGAGATTTCAGCCGATTTACCGCCCTCAGAGCACGCTCGGCGAACCTCGGCGATGTCGGCCGGCCCGACCCGGCAGCAGCCACCGATGATGCTCGTCCCGGCCGCAAGCCATTGCGTGGCGAGCGCCGCGGAGAAGGTCCGCGGCCCCGCCCAGCCCCGTCCGTCCCAACGCTCGCCGCTGTTCGGGTAGACGATCACCGGCTTGGCGGCCGCCGCCGTGGCGATCTCGATCGCGGGCAGGACGTCCGCGGGTGCACAGCAGTTGACACCGACCGCGACGATCTCCGGCACCCCGGCGGCGACCGCGAACGCCTCCGCCAGCGGTTGGCCGGCCCGGGTCCTGGTGCCATCGATGGTGTAGCTCAGCCAGGACGGCGCGCCGACCGAGGCGACCAGGTCGACCAGTGCCTCGGCCTCGTCGACGTCGGGCACGGTCTCGCACGCCAACAGGTCGGCGCCCGAGTCGGCCAGCACTTCCAGCCGGGGCCGGTGCCATCGCCGCAAAGCCGCCACCGACAGCCCGTAGCGCCCCCGGTATTCCGATCCGTCGGCCAGCGTCGCGCCGTACGGCCCGACCGAGGCGGCGACGAGCAGCCCGCCGGCGCCCACCTCGTCACGGGCGGTCTTCGCCAGGTCGACGCTGCGGCGCAGCAGCTCGGCGGCCTCGTCCCGGTCGATCCCGCGGGACGCGAAGCCCTCGAACGACGCCTGATAGCTCGCCGTCGTCGCGATCGCGGCGCCGGCCCGGTAATAGCCGGCGTGCACGGCGACGATCTCGCGGGGATCGTCCGCCAACAACCTCGCCGACCACAATGCGTCGGAGAGGTCGTGACCGCGCGCCTGCAGCTCCGTGGCCAAGCCACCATCGCTGATCACTACCGATCCGCTGATCAGAGCCAATCCCACCCGGCCACTGTAGGGTGATTTCTTGGGGATCTGCCCGGGCTTCGCCGGGGCCGGCATCTCCAGCGGAAGTGGGAATCGGTCGGCGCACCAGCCTCGGTCGGGTAACGACCGCGACACGCCAAAGACACGCAAAGCGCGTCTTTCGCGAGTGACGGGCGCCGTCTGGCTATATGTTTCATCAAGACGAACACGCATGAATACCACCGACGCGATTCGGCCCTAATGGTCGCGTCGGGCCCGATCTAGCGGGTAGCGTCGGGGGATACATGCGGCACAGCTAGACGAACGGCGAAAAGGAAGTAGGCCCTCAGCACCATGGCGCGCATCGGAGACGGCGGTGACCTGCTGAAGTGCTCGTTCTGCGGGAAGAGCCAAAAGCAGGTCAAGAAGCTCATTGCTGGTCCCGGTGTGTACATCTGCGATGAGTGCATCGACCTCTGCAACGAGATCATCGAAGAGGAGCTCGCCGACGCCGACGACGTCAAACTCGACGAACTGCCCAAGCCCGTCGAAATCCGGGAGTTCTTGGAGGGCTATGTCATTGGGCAGGACACCGCCAAGCGGACGCTGGCCGTCGCCGTCTACAACCACTACAAGCGGATCCAGGCGGGGGAGAAGGGTCGTGACTCCCGGCACGAGCCGGTCGAGCTGACCAAGTCCAACATCCTGATGCTCGGCCCCACCGGCTGCGGCAAGACCTACCTGGCCCAGACGCTCGCCAAGATGCTCAATGTGCCGTTCGCCATCGCCGACGCCACCGCGCTGACCGAAGCCGGATACGTCGGTGAGGACGTGGAAAACATTCTGCTCAAACTCATTCAGGCCGCCGACTACGACGTCAAGCGGGCCGAAACCGGCATCATCTACATCGACGAGGTGGACAAGATCGCCCGCAAGAGCGAGAACCCGTCGATCACCCGCGACGTCTCCGGTGAGGGCGTGCAGCAGGCGCTGCTGAAGATCCTGGAGGGCACGCAGGCGTCGGTGCCCCCGCAGGGCGGCCGCAAGCACCCGCACCAGGAGTTCATCCAGATCGACACGACCAACGTGCTGTTCATCGTCGCTGGGGCGTTCGCCGGCCTGGAGAAGATCATCTACGAACGCGTCGGCAAGCGCGGCCTGGGCTTCGGCGCCGAGGTGCGCTCGAAGGCGGAGATCGACACCACCGACCACTTCGCCGAGGTCATGCCCGAAGACTTGATCAAGTTCGGCCTGATCCCAGAGTTCATCGGGCGGTTGCCGGTGGTTGCCTCGGTGACCAACCTGGACCGCGAATCGCTGGTCAAGATCCTGTCCGAACCGAAGAACGCTCTGGTCAAGCAGTACACCCGGCTGTTCGAGATGGACGGCGTCGAGCTTGAGTTCACCGACGACGCGCTGGAGGCGATCGCCGATCAGGCCATCCACCGCGGCACCGGCGCCCGCGGCCTGCGGGCCATCATGGAAGAGGTCCTGCTGCCGGTGATGTATGACATCCCGAGCCGCGACGACGTCGCCAAGGTCGTGGTGACCAAGGAGACCGTGCAGGACAACGTGCTGCCGACGATCGTGCCGCGCAAGCCGTCACGCACCGAGCGCCGCGACAAGAGCGCCTAACGCCTTGCGGTCGACCGGCCGCGCATTTGGGTACTAGATCCCCATGCCGGCCGCCGCTGAGACCGACAGCCCCGTACCGCGCCGGCTTACTCGTGCGCTGGACCTGCTCAACTTCCTGCTCGCCGACGTGCGTGACGGGCTGGGTCCCTATCTCTCGATTTATCTGCTGCTGGCTCACCATTGGGACCAGGCGTCGATCGGCTTCGTCATGGCGGTCGGGGGGATCGGGGCGATCGTCGCGCAGGCACCGGCCGGCGCGTTGGTGGACCGGAGCACCGCCAAGCGGGCGCTGATCATCGGCGGCGCATTGACCGTCACCGCCGGTTCGTTGGCCATGCCGTTGTTTCCCGGCCGGTACTCCATCTCGGTGCTGCAAGCCGTGACCGGCATCGCCGGCTCGGTCTTCGCCCCGGCGCTGGCCGCCATCACGCTGGGCGTCGTGGGGCCCCGGTTCTTCTCCCGCCGGATCGGGCGCAACGAGTCGTTCAACCACGCGGGCAACGCGTCGGCCGCCGCCATCACCGGCGGTCTGGCCTACTTTTTCGGGCCGGTGGTGGTGTTCTGGGTGCTTGCGGTCATGGCGGCCACCAGTGTGCTTGCCGCGCTGAGGATTCCGGGTGACGCGATCGACCACGACGTCGCGCGGGGCATGGACCACGTGCGGGGAGCCCCGCACGAGACGCCGTCCCGGATGGCGGCATTGCTGCACAACCGCAGGCTGATGATCTTCGCCGCGACCGTCGTCGCCTTCCACTTCGCCAATGCGGCGATGCTGCCGCTGGTAGGCCAGCTGCTGGCGCTGCACAACAGGGACGTCGGCACGGCGCTGATGGCCGGCTGCATCGTCGCCGCGCAGGTGGTCATGGTGCCGGTGGCCTATCTGGCCGGGGCCAAGGCCGATTCGTGGGGACGCAAGCCGATCTTCCTGACCGGTTTCGCGGTCCTGGCCGCGCGTGGATTCCTCTACACCCTGTCGCCAAACCCGTACTGGTTGGTCGGGGTGCAACTGCTGGACGGCGTCGGGGCCGGCGTGTTCGGGGCGCTGTTTCCCCTCGTAGTCCAGGACGTCACGCACGGCAGCGGCCGGTTCAACGTCAGCCTGGGCGCGGTGACCGCCGCGACCGGGATCGGCGCCTCGGTGTCGAACCTCGTCGCGGGCTGGATCGTGGTGGCCGCCGGCTACAACGCCGCCTTCGCCTTCCTGGGAACGCTCGCGGCGGCGGCCCTGATTTTGTACCTGGTCGCGATGCCGGAAACGGCGCCAAGGGAACTCGGTGTCGGCGCCCCGCCGACGTGACCAATAACACAGTTTTTGACCTGAGGCATACCATTCCCGCCCTGACTTCGGCTTTTTACACTGAAGCATTCATCTGTAATGCACCAGAGACGCTCATACACCCCTTAGAGAAGTGCCATAATTGGTACTTGCAGTGACACACAGCTTGAGGGCGCGGGACGCCACTCTTTTGGCGCGTAACCTAAAACTCCAGCGAAGTGCCTATCCGGTAACGAATGGAAGGCGGATACGTGGATCCGAACGGCAGCGGAGCCGGGTCTGATTCTCACAACGAGTCGTCCCGGGGAGGGGCCGCTCGCCGGAACGGATCCGACCGTCAGCGCCTGGAACAAGTCGTCATTCGCTTCGCCGGGGACTCCGGCGACGGCATGCAGCTCACCGGCGACCGGTTCACGTCCGAGGCAGCGCTTTTCGGTAACGACCTGGCGACCCAGCCCAACTACCCCGCCGAAATCCGTGCCCCCGCAGGGACCCTGCCCGGGGTCTCCTCCTTCCAGATCCAGATTGCCGACTACGACATCCTGACCGCCGGTGACCGCCCGGACGTGCTCGTCGCGATGAACCCGGCGGCGCTCAAGGCCAACCTCGGCGACCTGCCCCGCGGCGGCATGGTGATCGCGAACTCCGACGAGTTCACCAAGCGCAACTTGACCAAGGTGGGTTACGTAACGAATCCGCTCGAGTCCGACGAGTTGTCCGACTACGTCGTGCATTCCGTCGCCATGACCACCCTGACGCTCGGCGCCGTGGAGGCGATCGGCGCGTCGAAGAAGGACGGCCAGCGCGCCAAGAACATGTTCGCCCTCGGCCTGCTGTCGTGGATGTACGGCCGCCCGATCGAGACCAGCGAGAAGTTCATCCGGGAGAAGTTCGCCCGCAAGCCCGACATCGCGGAAGCCAACGTGTTGGCCCTCAAGGCGGGCTGGAACTACGGCGAGACGACCGAGGCGTTCGGCACCACCTACGAGGTTTCGCGGGCGACGCTGCCGTCCGGCGAATACCGGCAGATCTCGGGCAACACCGCGATGGCCTACGGGATCGTCGCCGCGGGTCAATTGGCCGGCATTCAGGTGGTGCTCGGCAGTTACCCGATCACGCCGGCGTCGGACATCCTGCACGAACTGTCCAAGCACAAGAACTTCAACGTGATCACCTTCCAGGCCGAGGACGAGATCGGCGGCATCTGCGCCGCGATCGGCGCCTCGTATGGCGGTGCCCTCGGGGTCACGAGCACGTCCGGCCCCGGCATTTCGCTGAAGTCCGAAGCGCTGGGCCTTGCGGTGATGACCGAATTGCCGTTGCTGGTCATCGACGTTCAGCGCGGCGGCCCCTCGACGGGCCTGCCCACCAAGACCGAGCAGGCCGACCTGCTGCAGGCGTTGTACGGCCGCAACGGGGAGTCGCCGGTAGCCGTACTGGCGCCGCGCTCGCCGTCCGACTGCTTCGAAACCGCGATCGAGGCCGTGCGGATCGCGGTCTCATACCACACGCCGGTGATCCTGTTGTCTGACGGCGCGATCGCCAATGGCTCGGAGCCATGGCGGATTCCGGACGTCGGCACGCTGCAGCCGATCAAGCACACCTTCGCCAAGCCGGACGAGCCCTTCCAGCCGTACAACCGCGACCCGGAGACGCTCGCTCGCCAATTCGCCGTTCCGGGAACCCCCGGCCTGGAACACCGCATCGGTGGCCTGGAAGCGGCGAACGGTTCGGGCGCCATCTCCTACGAGCCGGTCAACCACGACCTGATGGTTCGGTTGCGGCAGGCCAAGATTGACGGCATCACGGTTCCCGATCTCGACGTCGACGACCCGACCGGGGACGCCGAGTTGCTGCTGATCGGCTGGGGCAGCTCGTACGGCCCGATCGGTGAAGCCTGTCGGCGCGCGCGGCGCAAGGGCGTCAAGGTGGCACACGCGCACCTGCGCTACCTGAACCCGTTCCCGGCGAACCTGGGCGAGGTGCTGCGGCGCTACCCGATGGTGGTGTGCCCGGAGATGAACCTCGGCCAGCTGGCACTGTTGCTGCGCGGCAAGTACCTGGTCGACGTGCAATCGGTCAGCAAGGTTCAGGGTGTCGCGTTCCTGGCGGACGAGATCGGGCGCGTCATCCGCGCCGCGATCGGCGGCACGCTGGCCGAAATCGAGCAAGACAAGACGATGGTCGCCCGAATGGCGGCGGCAACGGTGGGAGCGGGAGCTAGCGAATGACCGACCTGATGGGAAATCTGGCGGGCACCGACCTCGGGCTGACGCCGAGGTTGAAGAAGAACGACGGCGTGCCCACCACGGACCAGCCGCAGAAGGGCAAGGACTTCACCAGTGATCAAGAGGTCCGCTGGTGCCCCGGCTGCGGTGACTACGTCATCCTCAACACCATTCGCAACTTCCTGCCCGAGCTCGGGCTGCGCCGCGAGAACATCGTGTTCGTCAGCGGCATCGGCTGCTCGAGCCGCTTCCCGTACTACCTGGAGACCTACGGCTTCCACTCCATCCACGGCCGCGCACCGGCGATCGCCACCGGTCTGGCCCTGGCCCGAGAGGACCTGTCGGTGTGGGTGGTCACCGGTGACGGCGACGCGCTGTCGATCGGTGGCAACCACCTGATCCACGCGCTGCGCCGCAACGTCAACATCACGATCCTGTTGTTCAACAACAGGATCTACGGGTTGACCAAGGGCCAGTACTCGCCCACGTCGGAGGTCGGCAAGGTCACCAAGTCGACCCCCATGGGGTCGCTGGACCACCCGTTCAACCCCGTGTCGCTTGCGCTGGGTGCCGAGGCGACGTTCGTCGGCCGCGCCCTGGACTCCGACCGCAACGGGCTCACCGAGGTGTTGCGCGCGGCCGCGGAGCACCGCGGCGCCGCCGTGGTCGAAATCCTGCAGGACTGCCCGATTTTCAACGACGGATCATTCGACGTGCTCCGCAAGGAAGGCGCCGAGGAGCGGGTGATCAACATCCGCCACGGCGAGCCGATCACCTTCGGTGCCGACGGCGAGTACTGCGTGGTGAAGTCCGGCTTCGGCCTCGAGTTCGCCAAGACCGCCGACGTGTCCGTCGACGAAATAATGGTGCACGACGCGCACACCGACGACTCGGCCTACGCGTTCGCGCTGTCCCGGCTGTCCGATCAGAATCTCGATCACACTGTGCTCGGCATCTTCCGGGACGTCAGCCGGCCCACGTACGACGACGCGGCGCGCTCCCAGGTGCAGGCCGCGCGGGCCTCGAAGCCGTTCGACGACGCCGCTCTGCAATCATTGCTGCGTGGCCGCGACACCTGGACCGTCGACTGACGTGAGCGAAACAATCTCCCTGGCCGGGGTTGTCCTGGCCGGCGGCGCCTCGCAACGCATGGGCCGCGACAAGGCCAACCTCCCGATCCCGCCATCCGCTGGATCCGGCTCGACCACGATGGTCGAGCACGTCGTCGGCGTCCTCCAACAGCGTTGCGACCCGGTGCTCGTCATGGCCGCCCAGGGGCAGCCGCTCCCCGAACTGCAGGCTCGGGTGATGCGCGACGAACTGCGTGGGCTGGGGCCGCTGCCGGCGACGGGGCGGGCGCTGCGCGCGGCGGCCGACGCCGGGGCGCGGCTCGCGTTCGTCTGCGCGGTCGACATGCCGTTCCTGGCAGTCGAACTCATCGACGATCTCGCCCGTCGGGCGGTGGAGACCGGCGCGGAAGTGGTGCTGCCGTGGGACGGCCAGGACCACTACCTTGCCGCGGTGTACCGGACCGACCTGGCCGACCGCGTGGACGCGTTGGTGGCCGCCGGCGAGCGCAAGATGCGCGCCCTGGTGGATGCGTCGGACGCCCAGCGCATCGTGACCTCGGAGTCGCGGTCGCTGACCAACGTCAACACCGACGCCGAGCTACGCGCCCTCGCGCAGTCCCGCAGCTGACCCGCAACGCACCCGAGCGGGTGCGCATAACCGGGCGAGAATTCGTGAGTGAATTCGGCATGAGAAGAGCTGCTTTCCGCTTAAACAATTGCTGGGCGATGTGCCGGGTGATGGTATTTGCCATTTTGTGATCTGTTGGGGTGCCGCAGGTTTCGCCATCCAGCGATCCCGCTCGTCGGCTGTGGTTGCAGTTGCGCATTTCCCGCGGGATCGACAGGCCGTACGCCGTGAGCAAATTGGCCGGCTGAACCGGGCGACGGCTTGGTGCCGTCCGGCCATGACGATCACGCGAACACCGTCTGTTTCGAGGCGCGTCCGAGAGGTGTCGAAAACATTTGCGGGAGAACGGAATCAAGGTTTCTCGCGGGGCGCATGAGTGGGCACGGCGGACGTGCCGTGCGCGCTATTGGAGCGACGCAAGTTAGACCGCAGCACAACGCAATTCATCCGTCGGTGGTGCGCAATGTGTGACGTATTGCACGTAACCCGTTGTAATGTGCGCTGCTTCGCTCCGCGGGGCGAGCTCGTCACGGCTGCGACGGTCCGTACCCACCGGCGCAAATACGTGCGCCAGTTCACAAAATGGGCGTGATTCGGCTCACGATTTGAAAGCATTTGCGATTGCGGGGTACTCGCCGGAATCGCTTTGCTGACCTGCCGAAATGACCTCGGGATTGCGCCGTGATCACCCCGTTACCGAAACGAGATGTCCGGTTTCCGAAGATGACGAACGCGGCTGGTTCTCGTACGGTCCCTGTTAGCCCGCAACGGGTTACGGAACAGTAACTGAAAACAGAATCACGGACCCGCGTGTGAGCGGGGCCGCGGACGGCGAAGTCGCGTCCGTGGCCGGCGGTAACACTCCGCCGGGCGAATCGAGCCCACCGCTGTCGTGCCAGGACAAGCCGGCACGTTCCGAAGCAGGTTTCCGCACCAACCAAAACCGTCAGCCCACCCCCGTGGGCTTGCTTTGGCGCGCGCGCACCGCGAAAGGAAAGATATTGAAGAACGTCCGTAAGACGCTCGTTCTTGCCGCGGTCACGGGCACCCTCGTGACCATCCCTTCGGCGACCGCCACCGCGGAGCCGACGGGCTTCGACCCCAACATGGCGCCCGCCGGGGCCCCGGACGCGCCCCCGCCGCCACCGGCGCCGGACGCGCCTCGAAACAGACGGTGTTCGCGTGATCGTCATGGCCGGACGGCACCAAGCCGTCGCCCGGTTCAGCCG
>NZ_LZJA01000051.1:0-30774 GCF_001666785.1 Mycobacterium sp. E3305
GCCCTTGACGAACAGCAGCGCGCCCCCGCCGCCGAAGGCGATCAGCCCGAGCATGACGGCCCCCGCCCGGCTATCCATACCAGCCCTACCCGGCCTGGCAACCGCAACCGCCGCAGCGCAAGCCGAGCGGCGGCGAGGTCTTCGGCGCGGCCATCGCCGGGATGGCCCTCTATGCCGGGATCAACGCGATCCTCGGCCCGCTGGTGTTGTTCGGGCTCGCCAACGCGATCGCGCCGAAGGCCGCGTTCGCGACGGGGGCCGTCATGCTCGGGCTGATCGCCTCCGGCGGAGGGGGACCCGGCGGTGGGTTCGTCATGTGGCAACCGCCTCCCGTCGCAACACGGCGTCGTAATAGCCCCGCCGATATCCCACGCGCAGCCTAACGGCGATGACGAGCAGGGAGGGCAGCAGAAACCACTGCGGCCGGGTCAGGCCCAGCCACACCGTTTCGTTGGCGCGGAAGAACTCGACGAAAAACCGGAATACCGCGTAGCCGGCCACGTAGAGGACGAACAGCTCGCCCGGGTGGCTCACCCGGTTGCGCAGCCAGAGCAGCACCGCGAATGCGGCCAGCTGGAAGGCGATTTCGTAGAGGAACGACGGGTGCATCGCCGCGCCGGTGAGGCAGCCCGGGCACTTCGGCACGCCGGCGGGGGCATGCACGCCCCATGGCAGGTTCGTCGGGCGCCCCGGCGCCTCGGTGAGGTGGCAGCCGACCCGGCCGATCGCCATGCCGAGGGCGACGGCGGGGGCGAACAGGTCACCGGTCTTGCCGGTGTAGCCGCCGAGGCGCTTAGCGATCAGCACGCCGAGGTAGGCGCCCAGCAGCCCGCCCAGAATGCTGCGCGACCCGAATTCCCACGCCTGCAACATCGTCGGGTTGAGGCGGAGGTCCAGGTGCTCGGCCCAGCCGGACAGGCGCATTCCCACCGCGCCGCCGACGAGGGCGCCGGTCACCGCGACCAGCGATTGCTCGTTGACCCCTCCGCGCCGGCGGGCTTCGGCGATGAACACGACCGCGGCGGCCAGGACGCCCAGCGCCACGAAGACACCGTGCATCGGCAGCATCACCGAACCGATCCGCCAGTGCGGCACCACGCCGACAGACTATTACGTCGGGACCGCGTCAGCCGGTGGCCGGGCCCGCCCGCGCGGCGGCGCTCGCCGCGCTGCCGAAGACCGCCACGCGGACCGTGACGACCACATCCAGGCCGTCCACCGCACACCCGGTGTCGTCGGCCCGCATCCGCCGGGCCACCGCCGTCGCGCGGGCGCAGGCCGCATCGGCTCCGGACGGCAGCCGGGCCGCGGCGGCCAGCGCGGCCAGATCGGCCGCCGCCTGTGCGCGGTGACGCGCCACCACCACCGCACCCAGGTAAGCGCCGGCACCCGCGACGCCAAGCAACACCGCCACCATCCAGGCCGCGACCAGGGTGGCCGAGCCCCGATCATCCCGACGGCTCCGCCGCCGAGACCGCCTTGGCGGCAATGTCGAGCGCCGGCAACACCTTCGAGCGCGCGACGACGGTGGCAACCAGGAATTCACCTTCGCGGTGCACCTCGACCCGCGCCCCGCCGGGGGCGATGCGGCGGGCCGCGTTGAGGGCTGAGCGGTCGTCGCCGCGCGCGGCGAGCCTGGCGGCTTCGCGAGCGGCGTCCACGCAGCGAACCTGCATCGAGACGGCGGTGACACCGGCCAGACACAGCACCAGCACGACCACCAGGGTGGCGACGCCCAGGGCCGCCTCCACGGTGCTGGCGCCCGCACTGCCGGTCAGGCCTTGGTGTTGAGCGCGCGACCGATGATGTTGGTCAGCGCCGACACGATGGAGTCCCCGGTGACGACGGTGTACAGAATCGCACCGAAGGCGGCGGCCGCCACAGTGCCGATGGCGTATTCGACCGTGGACATGCCCGACTCGTCGGACACCACGACCGTCAGGCGCGCGATCAGCGACCGAAAAATGTTGTGCAGCAATGCTTCCCTTTCTCTTCACCATAATCCCGATTGAAAGACTTCGCCGGCGAGCCCCGCCACCACGGGAATGATTCCCAGGCACACGAACGCCGGCAGGAAACACAACCCGAGCGGCCCGGCGATCAGCACCCCGGCGCGTTCGGCGGCGGAGGTGGCCGCGTGCGCGGCACCGTGCCGGGAGTCTTCGGCCAACTCGGCGACTCCCTCGGCCAGCGCCGCACCCGAGGCCGCCGAACGCCGAGCGAGCCGCAGCAACGCCTCGACCTGCGCGTCGGCCTCGTGCGGCCGCCGATCCGGCGAGATCGTCCAGGCGACAACGGGATCGGCGCCCAACGCCAGCAGGTCGGCGGCGCGCCGCAGCACGCGGGCCAGCGCGGGCGGGGCGGACGCCGCGGCGGCGGACGCGGCGGCGGCCACGGCCATGCCGGCGCCCAGGCACACCGCCAGCACGTCGAGACAGGACGCGACCGCCAACGGGTCGGGGCCGTTCGCCATCCCGCGCCCCGAGCGCGGCCGATGCCGGCGGACCGGTGCGCGCGCCCGCGTTCGCACCAGCGCCGGGCCCGGACCGATCCACGCCGCCACAGCCAGCAACACCGCCGCCGTGGTCACGACCCGAGCCGATCGGTGATGCGGTCGGCCCATAACAGGCCGCCACACGCCAGCGCCGAACCCACCACCAACAGCCAGCCACCCGCGCGCCCATTGAACAGGAAGGCCAACGGTCGCGCGCCGATCAGCTCGCCCAGCAGCACGCCGAGCGCCGGCAGACCCGCCAGGATCGCCGCGGTCGCCCGCGCGCCGGCCATGTTCGACGTCACCCGGGCCGAAAATCGTTGCCGCTCGGCGATATCGCGCTGCGCGGCGCGCATCAGGGTGGCGATCGCCAGACCGTGCTGGCTGGCCAGCTGCCAGCCCAGCGCGAGGCGATCCCAATGCCCGGGCAGGGCCGACGATTTCGCCGCGGCGCGTAGGCCGGCCGCGACGTCGGCCCCCAACCTGGCCCGGGCCGCGACCGCCCGAAACGACTCCGCCACCGCACCGGCGGTTTCGCCGGCAGCCACCCCGAACGCGCGCACCGGGTGGGAGCCGACACGCAGCTCACCGACGAGCACGTCGAGCGCACCTTCCAGCGCCTGCCCCTCGCGCTGGGCGCACCGGGTGCGATGGCGGCGGCGATAGCGCAGGTTCGCGGTCGTGCCGACCACCGCGACGGCGAGCACCGTCGTCAGCGGTAACAACACCGCCGCCGCACCCACGGCGACCACGGCAAGGCAAGCCGCCTCGCGTGGCCCGGCGACCGGGCGCCACCGGCGGTTCGACGCCATCGGCGCCAGGCGGCGCCGCGGCGACGCCGGAAGCACGAGCAGCGCGAGCGCCAACAGCAGCGCACCGGTGGCCGGGCCGTTCATGCCGGCAACCTGCCCCGCAGCACGCGGTGTAAGAGCTCGGCTTCGTCGGTCATGCCTTCGTCGGCACGCCACACGGTGACCGCCCGCACCCGCCCCGCGACCTGGCGAAGAACGGCGACCTCGCCGAGCCTGCGCCGCCCGCTGCGGTCGCGCGCGACGTGCAACAGCACCTGCACGGCCGCGGCGAGCTGACTGTGCAGCGCCGCGCGATCGAGACCGCCCAGCGCGCCCAGCGCCTCCAGCCGGGCGGGGACCTCGGCCGGGTTGTTCGCGTGCACCGTGCCCGCTCCCCCGTCGTGGCCCGTGTTCAGCGCCGCGAGCAGGTCCACCACCTCGGCGCCCCGCACCTCGCCGACCACGATGCGGTCCGGCCGCATCCGCAGGGCCTGGCGAACGAGCTGGCGCACCGGAACTTCGCCGATGCCTTCGACATTCGCGCACCGCGCGACGAGTTTCACCAGGTGCGGGTGCCGGGGCGCCAGCTCGGCGGCATCCTCGACGCAGACGATCCGCTCGGTGGGCGCGACCGCGCCGAGCATCGCCGCCAACAGCGTCGTCTTGCCCGCTCCTGTTCCGCCGCACACCAGGAAGGCCAACCGGGCGGCGATGATGTCGGCGACCATCGCGGCGGCCTCGGGCGCCAGCGCGCCCGCCGCGATCAGGGCCGCCAGGTCCTGACTGGCCGGCCGCAGCACCCGCAATGACAGGCACGTGCCCGCGGCCGCCACCGGCGGCAGCACGGCGTGCAATCGCACCGCGAACCCGGCGCCGATCCCGGTCAGCTGGCCATCCACCCACGGCTGCGCGTCGTCCAGCCGGCGACCGGCCGCCAGCGCCAGCCGCTGCGCCAGGCGCCGCACCGCCGCTTCGTCGGCGAACCGGACCTGCGTGCGCCGCAAGCCATTTCCGTCGTCAACCCAGACCGCGTCGGGCGCGGTGACCAACACGTCCGTGGTGCCGTCGGCGCACAACAACGGCTCGAGGATGCCGGCGCCGGTGAGCTCCGTCTGCAAGACCCGCAGGTTGGCCAGCACCTCGGTATCGCCGAGCATGCCGCCCGACTCGGCCCGAATGGCGGCGGCCACGACGTTGGCCCCCAGCGGCGCGGATTCGGCGGCCAGCCGCTCCCGTACCCGGTCGATCAGCGAACCACTCACGCGGCCTCGCCTTTTCGTGCCGGCCCCGACGCGCGCGGCAGCACCGCCAGCACCTGCCGAGCCGCCGCCGCGAGCGTAGATCGCCGCCCCAGACGCAGGCCGCCTCGCTCCAGCTGCTCGGCGACCCGGGGCTGTGCTTTGACCGACGCCAGCAACGGCAGCCCGGCGATCTCGGCGATCTCGGCTGCCCGCAACCCACCCGGTGATGGACCGCGCACCACCAATCCCACGTTGGGGTTGACCGCGGCGAGCACCGGCGCCAGCGCACCCGTCGCGGCGCACGCCGGCACGTCGCAGCGGCTGACCACGACGACGAGGTCGGCGGCATCCAGCGCGGCGTGCGCCGCATCGGTGAGACGGCGCGGCAGGTCGCAGACCACCGTCACCGCGCCGCGGCGGCCGGCGTCGACGATGGCGTGCACGGGGCCGGCCGCCAGCTCGTATCCGCGCCGGGTGCCGGAGAGCACGCTGATGCCCCGGTGCCGCGGCAACGCCGCCCGCACGGACGACCAGCTGAGCCGGCCGTCCTGCAGCGCCAGGTCCGGCCAGCGCAAGCCCGCCGCGTTCTCGGCGCCAAGCCGCAGATCGATCCCGCCGCCCCATGGGTCGAGGTCCACCAGCAGCGCGTCCGCCGCCGCGTGCGCCAAGCCGACCGCCAGCGTCGAGGCGCCGGCCCCGCCGCATCCCCCGATGACCGCGACCACCGCGCCGCGAGTCCCGTCGTCGCGCGACGATTCGGCCGCCTCTGCGAGCGCGCGCACCATGTCACGCTCCCGCTCGGGCAGCCGCAGCACGTGCTCGGCGCCGACGGCGACGGCCGCCGTCCATGTCGAGGTCGCCGGGTCGGCCGCCGCCAGCACGGTCACGTGAGCGCGGCGGGGCAGCGCCGCCCGCCCGCACCGTTCGGCCGCCGCCTCGTCCAGCACGACGGCCGCCGCCGCCGACCACGTCTTGCGGCTCACGACGCCACCGGCATGGACTACCCGGACGCCGACGGCCGCGGCCACGCGCTCCAAGTCGCGGCGCAGCTCCGGGTCCGCCAGCATCGCGAGCACGCCCGCGGGAGCCGTCGCGTCGGCCTGCGAGGTGCTCGTCACGTGCCCCACTCTGCGGGCCCGCGATATTGGACACCAGTCCCAAACTGCGGATTTGTGGAGAGAGACGCGAGTGTGCACAAACACGTCGGGCGGCGCACACGATGCGGAAAGCCCGCAACCAATCGGACGGCCACGCCAGGCGGCCCGGTGTCGGCGGAATTTACCCCAGAAAAGGGACGACCCCCGCCAGGGGGGGAGGAGGCGAGGGTCGTCGTGCATCAGCCCCGGGGGGTCGGGCTGATACACCCTCGGCTCAGGCCGAGTAATGCTTACTATACACATGACAAGCGGCGGTAACGCAATAGCTCTTTCTATGAAAGAACACGTTGAGCCGCAAAAACACTGCCGTTACCGTCGGTCCCACTTTGCTGAGCGGCCATTTCGGTCCCAGAACCGCAGCCCGGACCGACGACCCACCTATGCTGGGGCGGTGACCGTCTTCGACCCGGCCGAGGAGCAGCACACGTCGGCTACCACCGCTCCCCGCGCCCGCACAGCGGCCTTCTTCGACTTAGACAAGACCATCATCGCCAAGTCCAGCACGCTGGCTTTCAGCAAACCATTCTTCAACCAAGGACTGCTCAACCGCCGCGCCGTGCTCAAATCCAGCTACGCCCAGTTCATCTATCTGCTCTCCGGTGCTGATCATGACCAGATGGACCGGATGCGCATCCACATGACGAACATGGTCGCCGGTTGGGACGTGGAACAGGTCAAGTCGATCGTCAACGAAACTCTGCACGACATCGTGACGCCGCTGGTGTTCGCCGAAGCGGCGGACCTGATCGCCGCGCACAAATTGTGCGGCCGCGACGTCGTCGTGGTCTCCGCCTCCGGCGAGGAGATCGTGGCGCCGATCGCCCGTGCGCTTGGCGCCACCCACGCGATGGCGACCCGCATGGTCGTCGAGGACGGTCGGTACACCGGGGAGATAGCGTTCTATTGCTACGGCGAGGGCAAGGTGCAGGCGATCCGCGAGCTGGCCGCCCGCGAGGGCTACCCGCTGGAGCATTGCTACGCCTACTCCGACTCGATCACCGACCTGCCGATGCTCGAGTCCGTCGGCCACCCCAGCGTGGTGAATCCCGACCGTGGGCTGCGCCGGGAAGCCGTCGAGCGCGGTTGGCCGGTGCTGTCGTTCTCCCGGCCGGTGTCACTGCGCGACCGCATCCCGGCACCGTCGGGCGCCGCGATCGCGACGACCGCCGCGGTGGGCGTCAGTGCGTTGGCCGCCGGCGCGGTCACCTATTCGCTGCTGCGCCGCTTCGCGTTCTAGGCCCCGCGTTTCGCAGCAAACGCATTTCCGCATCGGTGCGCGATTTCGAACAAAATTGGGCCTTGCTGCGCTAGAGGTCTAGTAGTACAAAGGAACCACGGAAGCCCGATGAGGCCAAGGTCGATCCGGAAGAGAAGGATCGTTCTCCCGAACCGGGCGCCCAGCACGGAACCCGGCACCCACGCGGAGTCATAGCCGCGATAATGGCAGAAGTGTTGCGGGCCTGCGTAATTGCGAAATATGGACGGCGTCGACGGCCCTTTGGGTGGGGTTGCAACCGGAAGTATCGCAAGATCGCCGAGGCCAACCCACGCAGCCCCGAAATGCACGCATGGTAACCGAGCTCCGTGTTAGCGGGCGGCGGACCGAACCCTTCGGGACGTCGCCCGCTTTACATTGTCCGGCGGTGTTTTCGCCCGGCGCCGGCTACCGATTCAGCTACCGGCTCGACACCGACTCCGCGATCGTCAACGCCTCCTGTGCACCGGCTCGCATCGCCCGGCAGCAGAGCAGCAGCCACGCCCCCACCCCGGCCGGAGTTCCATCCGCAAAGCCTTGCGCCGCATCGCGATAGTCGGCGGGCTGGCGCATCCAGCTCACCTCGGGTACCCCCAACCCGTGCGGGTCCAGCCCGCTGGCGATGGTCACCAACCGCGAGACCGCGCGGGCCACCACGCCGTCCGCGCTGCCGAACGGCCGCAGCGTCAACAGCTCGCCGTGCGCGACCGCGGCGACCACCGGCGCCGGTGCCTCGGTGCCACCACTCACCAAATCGGCCAGCAACTCCAGCCGCGGCCCGACGCCGGCATCGGCGCGGGGCCGGC
This sequence comes from Mycobacterium sp. E3305, assembly GCF_001666785.1. Taxonomy (NCBI): domain Bacteria; kingdom Bacillati; phylum Actinomycetota; class Actinomycetes; order Mycobacteriales; family Mycobacteriaceae; genus Mycobacterium; species Mycobacterium sp. E3305. The sequence goes on from NZ_LZJA01000051.1 coordinate 7,745, forward strand.
CCAGCCGCTCCTCGTCGACTTGGTCGGCCGCCGCCAGCATGTGCAGCCGCGCGAGCGCCTGCAGCGGGGCCCGCCGCCACACCCCGACCAGCGGACCCTCGCCGCCCTCCAGCGCCTGCGCCACCCGCAGCGCCCCACCGAACACCGGATCGCTGACCACCGCCGCATCGGCGAGGTCCTCCAGCCGAACGGGGCCGCCGTCCAGCACCGACGAGGCGCGCGCGGCCCGCAACGCCGCCTCGGCGGCGGTCACCGGCCAGCCCCGCAGGTTGGCCCGGTGGCGATGGGCGCGGCCCAGCGCGTCGCGGGCCCGGTCACTGGCCTCGGCGACGCCCGGCAACTCCATCAGCGGGGCCAGTGGATCGGCGGTCACAGGTTGCCAACCTATCCCGGCTTCAACGATCGGGTGTCGGCGCCTTCGGGATGGCCTCCAGCAGCTGGCGGGTGTATTCGTGCCGGGGGCGGGTGAACAGCTCCTCGGTGGCGCCCCGCTCCACCACGCGGCCGGCGCGCATCACCAAGACGTCGTCGGCGATCTGCCGGATCACCGCCAGGTCGTGGCTGATGAACAGGTAGGCGAGGCCCAGCTCGGTTTGCAGGTCGGCCAGCAGATCCAAGATCTGCGCCTGCACCAGGACGTCGAGCGCGGAGACCGCCTCGTCGCAGACCAGCACGTCGGGCCGCAGTGCCAGCGCACGGGCGATCGCCACCCGCTGCCGTTGGCCGCCCGACAGCTCACGGGGCAGCCGCCCCAGCACCGACGACGGCAGGGCCACCTGGTCGACGAGGTCGCGCACCGCGCGCCCGCGCTGCCGGCGGTCGCCGACGCGGTGAATGCGCAGCGGTTCCTCGATGGCGCGGAACACCGTATACATGGGATCCAGGCTGCTGTAGGGGTTTTGAAAGATCGGCTGCACGCGGCGCCGGAAGGCCAGTTGCTGGTCCCGGCTCAGCGCGGCGTCGATGCGGGTGCCGTCGAAGACGACGGTGCCGGAGCTTGGCGCCAGCAGGCCGAGCACCATCCGCGCCAGGGTGGATTTGCCCGACCCCGATTCGCCGGCGATCGCCAGGGTGCTGGCCCGCCGCAGCCCGAACGAAACTCCCTCCACCGCAATGACTTCCGCCCGTCTCCACGGCACACCGCGCGAGTCGCGGTAGACCTTGGTCAGCTCCGAGGCGACCAGGACCGCGTCGGACCCGCCGTCGTCCGCCGGACGGGACCGGGCGGGGCTCCGCACCGTCAGCGACGGCGCGGCGGCCACCAGCCGCCGGGTGTACTCGTGCTGCGGCTCGCGCAGGATCGACCGCGCCGCACCGGATTCCACCACGGCGCCCTCGCGCATCACGACGACGGACTCGGCGCGTTCTGCGGCCAGCGCCAGGTCGTGGGTGATCAGGAGCAGCGCGGTGCCGAGTTCCGCGGTCAGCCCCTGCAGGTGGTCGAGCACCTGACGCTGCACGGTGACATCCAGCGCCGACATCGGCTCGTCGGCGATCAGCAGCCGCGGCCGGCCCGCCAACCCGATCGCGATCAGTGCGCGCTGGCACATGCCGCCGGACAGCTGGTGCGGGTAGCGGCCCGCTTGTTTCGCCGGGTCCGGCATGCCGGCCTGACCGAGCAGCTCGACCGCGTGCCGCCGCGTCCGCCGGTCGGAAGTGTTGGCCCGCAACGCTTCCGAGACCTGGAAACCGACCTTCCAGACCGGGTTGAGATTGCTCATCGGGTCCTGTGGAATGTAGCCGATCTCGCGCCCCCGGATGGCGCGCAGCGTCCGTCGGTTGCCGCCGGCGATGTCGGAACCGTCGAAGACGATGCGCCCGGCGGTTATCCGCCCGCCGGGGGGAAGCAGCCCGAGGATCGCGGCCGCCGTGGTGGATTTCCCCGATCCCGATTCGCCGACCACCGCGATGGTTTCGCCCGGCAGGACGGTGAGGTCCACGCCGCGGACGGCGGCGTGATCGCCGAAGCTGACTCTGAGCCCCTCGACGGCCAGCAGCGGCGCGCCGGTCACGGCCGCCACGCTCGGGACGCCGGGTCCAGGGCGTCGCGCAACGCGTCACCCATCATCATGAACGCCAGGACCGTGATCGCCAGCGCGCCGGCCGGGTAGAACAGAATCGGCGAGCCCGCCCGCAGCCGCGTCTGGGCGAGGTTGATGTCGCCACCCCAGGAGACCACCGTCGGCGGCAGCCCGACGCCCAGGTAGGACAGCGTGGCTTCGGTGACGATGAAGGCGCCCAGGGCGATGGTGGCCATCGCGATGACCGGGCCCAGTGCGTTGGGCAGCGCGTGGCGCAGCAGTATCTGAAAGCGACTCAGCCCCAATGCTTTCGCGGCGAGCACGTAATCGCTGGCGCGCACGGAGAGCACCGATCCCCGGGCGATGCGGGCCACCTGTGGCCAGCCGAACAAGGCGAGGATGGCGATGACGGTCCACACCGTGCGGTGGTGCATGACCTGCATGAGCACGATGGCCGCCAACAGCAGCGGCAGGCCGAAGAAGACGTCGCTGACGCGGGAGACCAGCGTGTCGACCCAGCCCCCGTAGAAGCCGGCCAGCGCGCCGAGCGCGCCGCCGACGACGAACACCACCACCGCGGCCCCCAGGCCGACGGTGACCGAGGCCCGCGCGCCGTAGACGGTGCGGGCGTAGACGTCGTGGCCTTGCAGGTCCGTGCCGAACCAGTGCGCGCCCGATGGCGGAAGCAGGCTCTGGCTGGGATCGGCGTAACTCGGGTCGGCCCCGGTGAACAACGCCGGAAACGTGGCGACCGCAACGATAAACAGGATCAGCAGGCCGGCGAAGACGAACTTCGGCCGGCCGCGCAGCCCCCGCCACGTGTCGCGCCAGAAGCCGCTGCGCTCAGCCATACCGGATCCTCGGATCCAGCGTGGCATACAGCAGGTCCACCGCGAGGTTGGTGATCAGGTAGATCAGCACCAGCACCGTCACGATCGACACCACGGTCGGCGCCTCCTGGCGGGTGACGGCCTGATACAACACACCGCCGACGCCGTGGATGTTGAAAATTCCTTCCGTGACAATGGCTCCGCCCATCAGCGCCCCGAGGTCCGCCCCCAGGAACGTCACCACCGGGATCAGCGAATTGCGCAGGATGTGCACGGTCACCACGCGCGGCCGGGACAACCCCTTGGCGGTGGCGGTGCGGACATGGTCGGCGTGCGCGTTGGCGGCGACCGCCGACCGGGTCAACCGCACCACGTAGGCGAACGACACCGAACCCAGCACGACGCCGGGTAGCAGCAGGCGCCCGATCGTCGACCTCTCGCCCACCGTGACGGGTGCGATGCCCAGCTTCACCCCGAACACGAACTGGGCCAGAAACCCCAGCACGAAGATGGGGACCGCGATGATGACGAGCCCCGCGATCAGGACGGTCGAGTCGAAGATCCCGCCGGTGCGCAGCCCGGCGATCACCCCGAAGCCGATGCCCAGCACCGCTTCGACGACCAGGGCGATCAGCGCCAGCCGCAGAGTCACCGGAAAGGCGTGTGCGAGAACGTCGCTCACCGGCAGCCCCGAGTAGGAGCGGCCCAAGTCACCGTGCAGGACGCCGCCGAGGTAGCGCAGGTACTGGACGATGAACGGGTCGTCGAGGTGGTAGCGGGCCCGAAGCTGCGCGGCGACCTCGGGCGTCAGCGGGCGGTCCCCGGCGATCGCGGCCACCGGGTCGCCGGGCAACAGGAACACCATGCCGTAGATCAGCAACGTGGCGCCGAGGAAGACGGGAACCATGACGGCGATCCGGCGCGCGATGTAGGAACCCATGCCGTTACGCCTTGACGATGTTCTCGTAGTCGGGCAGACCGTTCCACGTGAGCTTGACGCCGCTCACCGGCGACGACCATCCGACCACCGCGATGTAGTACCACAGCGGCACGGCGGGCATGTCGCGCAACAGGATCCGCTGGGCCTTATTGACCAGCACGTCCGCCTGTTGCAGGTCGGGTGCGGCCTCGGCGGCGGCGAGGCCGGCGTCGAAGTCCCGGTTCGAGTATCCGACGTCGTTGGATCCCGCTCCGGTGGCGTACAGCGGGGCGAGGAACTCGATCATCGACGGGTAGTCGCCGATCCAGCCGGCGCGGAACGCGGTATCGATGGTGCGGTTGGTGATCTGGGTGCGGAAACCGGCGAACGTGGGGTGCGGCGCGCCGACGGCGTCGATGCCCAGCACGTTCTTGATGCTGTTGGCCACCGCGTCCACCCACTCTTGATGGCCGCTGTCGGCGTTGTAGGCGATCAAGTAGCGCCCGCTCCACGGCGAGATCGCGTTGGCCTGCGCCCAGAGTTGGCGGGCCCGTTCGGGATTGAAGTCCAATGCGTCGTTGCCCGGGATGTGCGGATCGAATCCGGGCAACGAGCTCGCGGTGAAGTCGCGGGCAGGGCTGCGGGTGGCGTTGAAGATCTGCCGGCAGATCTGTGGCCGGTTGATCGCAGCCGACAACGCCAAGCGGCGCAGCCGGCCTTCTTCGCCGCCGAAATGCGGGAGCCGCAGTGGCGTGTCGAGCGATTGGCTGACCGCGACCGGTCCACTGGCCGCGTTGCCGCCCAGGTCACGCTTGTAGATTGTGAGTGCACTCGACGGAATCGTGTCCAGCACATCGAGATTGCCCGACAGCAGGTCGGCGTAGGCGGTGTCGAGGTTGGCGTAGAACTCGAACCGCAGGCCCTTGTTGTGGGGCTTGCGACTGCCGTGGTAGTCGGGGTTGGGTTTCAGGTCGATCTTGACGTTGTGTTCCCAGGCCGGCCCGTCGGGACCGTCAGCCAACTCGTAGGGGCCGTTGCCGACCGGGTTGCGGCCGAACGCGGCCATGTCCCGAAAAGCCCTTTCCGGCAACGGGTAAAAGGCATTGTGTCCCAGCCGCAACGTGAAGTCGACGGTCGGCGCCTTGAGCCGCACGTCGAACTCGAGATCGTTGACGACTTGCAGCCCGGACATGGTGGTCCGGGCCGGCTTCCCGTCTGCGGTCAGGGCGGCGACCTCGTCGTACCCGACGATCGGGCTGAAAAAGCTTTGTTGCAGTTGGGCATTGGTGCTCAGCGCGCCGTAATTCCACGCGTCGACGAACGAATGGGCCGTCACCGGCGAGCCGTCGGTGAACTTCCAGCCGGGCTTGAGCAAGATCCGGTAGTTGACGCTGTCGGTGGTCTCGACCGACCGCGCCACTTCCGGTGAGGGTTTGCCTGCGGCGTCATAGGACACCAAGCCGGCGAACAGCCGATCCAGGATTCGCCCGCCGAGGCTGTCGTTCGTGCCGGTCGGAACCAGCGGGTTCGGCGGTTCCCCGCCGTTGACCACCACCAGCTCGGGGCTCAGGGCCCCGCCGCCGCAACCCGTGAGCGCGGCGAGCGCCACGACCACGGTGGCCGCCACGGCCCGCATCCGGTGCATGACCCGACCCTAGGGCCTGCCGCGCAGCGGCGGTGAAGTGCCCGCACGGGCTTCGGCGACCTACGATCCCGTGGTGGTCGTCGCGTATCTTGCCTCCGCCGAGGATTCCGCCGTGCACGCGGGCGGGCTGATGTTCTTGCTCGGCCTCCCGACGGCCGGCTTGATCTGTCTGGTGATCGGGCTGTGGGAGCTCTCGCGTGGCCGCCGAAAGCAACCCCCGCCCGCCTACCCGTATCCCCCGGGCCCGCCACCGCAGGCGATCGGCTACCCCGGTTGGCCCCATCCCGGTTACCCGCCCGGCGCCCCGCCGCGGCCGCGGACGAGCAAGTCCGCCACCACGCTGATCACCGTCGGTTTGGTCTTGGTGGCGCTGGGCGGGTTCGGGATCGTCAGCCACGCCGCACGCGCGATCTCGAGCCAAAAGAACGAGTCCTTGCTGCGGGTGGGCGATTGCATCAGCGAAAGTGATTACCGGGCAAACCGTTTCGACGCCCGCCTGATCAGCGGCTGTAGCGACCCCGCGGCGACTTACGAACTCGCGTTCAAGGGGAATGCCTCGGACAGCTGCCCCGACGGTAAACGGGAGCACTCGATCTACGAGCGTGCGAGCAACCACTCGACGACACTGTGCTTTCTCATCAACCTGCAACAGGGCCGTTGCTATCTGTACATCAGCGACGGCGAAGCCGTGAGCCTGAGGCCGGGCGACTGCGGCGACTCAAACCGGGTACAGGTGAAAATCGTGCAGCGCATCGATGGCAGCACGGACAAAACCCAATGCCCGCAAGGGTCAAAGGGCGTCAGCTACCCGGAGCCGGCCCGCGTGTATTGCCTGGCGAGGGCCGACTCGTAACGTCGCTCAGACGGGCGTCACCGGATGCACCTGCAGCGCGCAGGCGTCGATGGTGGCCGGCACGCTCAGCACGACGGTCGTGTCCGGCGGATTGACCAGCAGATCGGTGTAGGTCGGGCACGGCTCGCCGTTCGCGTCGATGGCCACCCCCTCCACCACGGCCTGCGCCTGGGTGGACAAGGACAGGATCACGGTGGGCGGCACGTCGGCGCCGCCGGGTAGGCCGCCCATGTAGCCGCGCAGGGTGGGCTGGGCGTGGATCAGCGGTCCGCCGGACCCCGAGTCGACGCCGGGATATCCGGTCAGCGTGCAGGGCTCCGCGCCGCCGGCAAGGCTGAACACCAGCGTGGCCCCGCGGTGGCCCACGGCGGCCTGGGTCGGCGATGCGGTGACGGCGATCTGGTCCGACCAGCACGGGGTTGGTGCGTCGGCGGTGTCGATCGGGACGGCCCACGCCGCTGGCCCCGGCAGGGCGGCGGCCGCGTAAACCGTTGCGGCCGCGGCGAAGCTGGGAACGAGTCGGCGGATGCGCCGCCGCTGGCCGGGCACACCGGTGATTATCCGTCATGGGGCTGCGGTTCGACCTGAATTTGAAGCTTCCCTTTTTACCTTGCGGCGTTAGGCTCTGACGGTTGACGAGCCTCGACACTAGGAGGAAGCCAGTGACCACCACCGACGCCGTAGGCCCGTCGTCGTATCCCCCGCCGCCGGCGTTCGCCGAGCAGGCCAACGCCGGCGAGGAGTTGTATCGCGAGGCCGAAGAGGACCGGCTGGCCTTCTGGGCCGAACAGGCGAACCGGCTCTCCTGGTCGACGCCGTTCACCGAGGTGCTCGACTGGTCGCAGGCGCCGTTCGCGAAATGGTTCGCCGACGGCAAGCTCAACGTCGCCTACAACTGCGTGGACCGCCACGTCGAGGCCGGCCTCGGCGACCGCGTCGCCATCCACTGGGAGGGCGAGCCCGGCGACAGCCGCAGCCTGAGCTATTCCGAGCTGCAGGCCGAGGTGTGCAAGGCGGCCAACGCGCTGACCGCCCTGGGCCTGGTCGCCGGCGACCGCGTCGCGATCTACCTTCCGTTGATCCCCGAAGCGGTGATATCGATGCTCGCCTGCGCCCGGCTGGGCATCATGCACAGCGTGGTGTTCGCCGGCTTCACCGCGAAGGCGCTACGGGCCCGCATCGCCGATGCCCAGGCCAAGTTGGTGATCACCAGCGACGGGCAGTTCCGCCGCGGCAAGCCCGCACCGTTGAAGGACGCCGCCGACGAGGCGGTCGACGATCCCGAGAGCCCCGTCGAGCACATCCTGGTGGTGCGGCGCACCGGGATCGACGTGTCGTGGAACGACGACCGCGACGTGTGGTGGCACGACGTCGTCGACGACGCGTCGCCCGAACACACGCCGGAGCCCTTCGACGCGGAGCAGCCGCTGTTCCTGCTGTACACCTCCGGCACCACCGGCAAGCCCAAGGGCATCGTGCACACCAGCGGCGGCTACCTGACCCAGTGCTCCTACACGCACTACTACATCTTCGACATCAAGCCCGAACGCGACGTCTTCTGGTGCACCGCCGACATCGGCTGGGTCACCGGCCACACCTACGGCGTCTACGGCCCGCTGTCCAACGGGGTCACCGAGGTGCTCTACGAGGGCACGCCCGACTCGCCGACCCAGCACCGGCACTTCGAGATCATCGAAAAGTACGGCGTCACAATCTATTACACCGCGCCGACGCTCATCCGGACGTTCATGAAGTGGGGCCGCGAGATCCCCGACGCGCACGACCTGTCCAGCCTGCGACTGCTGGGCACCGTGGGCGAGCCGATCAACCCCGAGGCGTGGCGCTGGTACCGCAAGGTGATCGGCGCCGACAGCCTGCCGATCGTCGACACCTGGTGGCAGACCGAGACGGGCGCGGCGATGATCTCCCCGCTGCCCGGCGTCGCCGCGGCCAAACCGGGTTCGGCGATGAGGGCGCTGCCGGGCATCTCCGCGAGCATCGTCGACGACCACGGCGAACACCTGACGCCCACCGTCCATCACGGCGAACACGTCACCGGCTACCTGGTGTTGGACCAGCCGTGGCCGTCCATGCTGCGCGGCATCTGGGGCGACCCGGACCGCTACGTCGAGACCTACTGGTCTCGGTTCGCCGAGCAGGGCTGGTATTTCGCCGGGGACAGCGCCTATTACGACCGCGACGGCGCCATCTGGGTGGTGGGCCGCATCGACGACGTGATGAACGTGTCGGGGCACCGGCTCTCGAGCGCCGAGTTGGAGTCGGCGCTCGTCGGCCACCACGGAGTGGCCGAGGCCGCGGTGGTCGCCAAGACCGACGAGACCACGGGCCAGGCCGTCTGTGCGTTCGTCGTCTTGTGCGCCGAGTACGAGGTGCACGACGGAATCGTCGACGAGCTGCGCGCCGAGGTGGCTCGCGAGATCTCACCCATCGCCAAGCCGCGGGAGATCCACGTGGTGCCCGAACTGCCCAAGACCCGCAGCGGCAAGATCATGCGCAGGCTCCTGCGTGACGTCGCCGAGAAGCGGGAACTCGGAGACACATCGACCCTGCTGGACCCCGGCGTTTTCGACGCGATCCAGGCCGCGAAGTAGCTCAGATCAGGCCGGTAGCGGGGTAAACCCCGCGCCCGGCCGGTGCTTGGCGTTGACGTCGGCCAGGATCGCGTTGAACGACTGCACCACGGCCGGCGTGTGCAGCGGGATGTACTTGATGATGCAGGTCGGCAGGTTGTCGCTGAACGCCCCGTGGATCATGCCGACCAGCATGTTGTTCACCGTCACCGGCGCGCCGGAATCGCCGGGCTGCCCGCACACCTGCATGACGATCGTGCCGGGGTCCTGGCCCGGGCCCCAGGTGACGCCGCACGAGTTCCCGGTGGTGCGGCCCTGCTTGCAGGCGATCTCGCCGAAGGCCGGGTCCGGGCCCAGGCCGTTGATCGCGAAGCCGTTGTAGTTGGCCGTCGGTGTCACCTTCGCGGGATCGAACTTGATGACTGCGTAGTCCAGGTTGTCGTTGCCGGCCACCATGGTGCCCAGGGTGCCGGCGTTCTCCGCGCCCTCGGCGGCGACCTGCGCGCCCGGGCCGCCGCAGTGCGCCGAAGTGAAGCCGATCAGGTCTCCGGCGGTATCGCCCCCGATGGTCGTCAGGGTGCACATGGTGTCCCCGTTGATGACGATGCCGGCGCCGCCGCCCATCGGGATCCTGACATCGGCGGCCGCGGCGCGCACGGGGTAGCCCACCAGGACCAGGAGCGCCGCCCCCATTGCCGCCACGAAGCACCGGTGCGCCGTCTGCACAGCACCACTCCCATCGACAGGCCGGACCCGGACCGGCTTGGCCAGTCTAGTCGGCCGGGCCCCTCGCCCGCCGTGCCCAGCGCGGCCCGCGGGGCGATGGCCCCGGGGCGGTGTGATGCGGCAACGGCCCGCCTCGCGCGTGGGCTCCCGGCAAAGGGCCTGGTTCGGCGCGTTCCGATCGGGTATCAGTTGGCCGACGGGCCGGAGACGGCCTGGTCGACCCGGACCCGGACGTGGCCGGCTTCGGCTGGCCTCGTCTGGCCCGGCGGCGCATGGCAACATGAACCGCGACGACAGCGAGCCGGGCAGTGACGAAAGAGGGGACCGTCTGTGAGCAAAGCCGATGGCAAGAACGGTGTGCCCAGCACCCTGACCACGATCCCCCTCGCCGACCCGCACGCCCGCCCCGCGGAGCCGTCGATCGGTGACCTGATCAAGGACGCGACCACCCAGGTGTCCACGCTGGTGCGCGCCGAGGTGGAGCTGGCCCGCGCGGAGATCACCCGTGATGTCAAGAAAGGCCTGACCGGCAGCGTCTTCTTCATCGCCGCGCTGGTGGTGCTGTTCTACTCCACCTTCTTTTTCTTCTTCTTCGTGGCCGAGCTGCTCGACACCTGGCTGTGGCGCTGGGCGGCTTTCCTGATCGTGTTCGGAATTCAGGTGGTGGTCGGGGCCGTGCTGGCCCTGCTGGGCTTCCTCAAGGTGCGCCGGATCCGCGGGCCGCGGGAGACCATCGAGTCGGTCAAGGAGACGCGCACCGCACTCACCCCGGGTCACGACAAGGCGCAGGGCGCGGTCAGGCAGCTCGATGGGCGTGGGAAGCACGAGAAGCCCGAATCCGATCCGTCGGGTTGGTAAATGGCACCGCCGGACCCGTCGGTAACCCGCATCGACGGGCCGTGGCGGCATTTCGACGTGCACGCCAACGGGATCCGGTTCCATGTCGTGGAGGCGCTGCCCGCCGACACCGACTCGGCCGCGCCGCCCACCGCCCGACCGCTGGTGATGCTGCTGCATGGTTTCGGTTCGTTCTGGTGGTCGTGGCGCCATCAGCTGCGGGGACTGACCGGGGCGCGGGTGGTCGCGGTCGACCTTCGTGGCTACGGCGGCAGCGATAAGCCGCCCCGGGGCTACGACGGCTGGACGCTGGCCGGCGACACCGCGGGCCTCATCCGCGCGCTGGGCCACTCCTCGGCGACGCTGGTCGGCCACGCCGACGGCGGGCTGGCGTGCTGGGCCACCGCGCTGCTGCACGCGCGGTTGGTGTCGGCCATCGCGCTGGTCAGTTCCCCGCACCCCGCGGCCCTGCGCCGGTCCACGCTGACCCGCCGCGACCAGGGTTACGCGCTGTTGGCGACGCTGCTGCGCTACCAGGTGCCCGTGTGGCCGGAACGGCTGCTGACCCGCGACAACGGGGCCGAGATCGAGCGCCTCGTCCGCAGCCGCAGCTGCGCGAAATGGGTTGCCTCCGAAGACTTTTCCGAAGCCATCCGCTACCAGCGGCTGGCGATCCAGATTCCCTCGGCGGCGCACTGCGCGCTGGAATATCAGCGCTGGGCGGTGCGCAGCCAACTGCGTGATGAGGGCCGGCGATTCATGAAGTCGATGAGCCGGCAGCTCGGCGTGCCGCTGCTACACCTGCGCGGCGAGGCCGACCCCTACGTACTGGCCGACCCGGTCGACCGGACGCAGCGTTATGCCCCGCAGGGGCGTTACGTATCCGTCGCCGGCGCAGGGCATTTCAGCCACGAGGAGGCGCCGGAGGAAATCAACCGGCACTTGATGCGGTTCCTGGACTCCGTGGTCAGCTGACGCAGGCGCCGGTGGTGACCTGTTGGGTGTCGCCGATCTTGGCGAGCTGACTGTTCACCTCGTCGGCCGTCAACACGAACCCGGTGTCGGGGTCGTCGACGGCGGCACCGAACACGACGCCGAGCACCTGACCGTTCAGGTCGATCAATGGCCCGCCCGAATTCCCTTGCTCCACATTGGCTCTGATGGTGTAGACGTCGCGGGTGACCGGGGCGGGGTCGCGGTAGATGTCGGGGCCGCTGAGCTTGATGACCTCGCGGATGCGGGCCGGGGTGGCGGTGAAGTTGCCGCCGCCGGGATAACCGAGCACCACGACGCTGGTACCGGTTTTCGCCTCGGTCTGCGCGAAGGCCAACGGCGGGGGCGGCAGGTTGGGGACGGCGAGGATCGCGATGTCGACCGACGGGTCGTAGGACACGACGGTGGCGTCCAGCGGGCTTCCGCTGGCGTAGATCTGCACGCTGTTGGAGCCGGCCACCACGTGCGCGTTGGTCATCACACGGTCGGGTGCGACCACAAACCCACTGCCCTCCAACACTTTCTGGCAACTCGGCGCCAGGCTGCGCACCTTGACAACGCTGGGCGCGGTGGACTGAACCACCGGATTGTTGGCCAGCGCAGGGTCCGGCGAGGCGACCGGGATCACCGGGGTGCGGCTGAACGGCTCCAGCACCGCGGGCAGGCCCGAGGTGTTCAGCAGCGCCGAAAGCCGTTTGGGCACCGTCTTCAGCCACGGCGGGGCGACCTCGTTGACCTGGGCCAGCACCCGCGAGCCGCGGACCGCGGCGGCCAGCTCCGGCTGGTCCTTGGACTGCGTCAGCGGCGTGGCCAGCAACCAGGCCGCGGTCAAGACCACCACCAACTGGACGCCCACCCCGATGAACGAGTCGACCGTGCGGATGGTGCGGCTGCGGATCGCGCCGCGCACCGCCCGTCCGAGCACAACTCCGGCGACCTCGCCGATGACCACCAGCGCGAGGATCAAGAACAGGGCGGCGAACAGCTTGGCCCGCGGCGCCGCGATGTGGCTGACCAGGTGGGGCGCCAGCAGCACACCCGCGATCGCGCCCAGCAACACCCCGACGAACGAGAACAGTGAGCCCACCGCGCCGGACCGCCAGCCCGAGACGGCCGCGATGAAGGCGACCGACAGCACGGCGATGTCCAGCCACTGGGACGGGGTCATCGAGTTCATGTTCATCGGTGGGCACCACCCTGGTCGCCGACCAGCGCCATCGCCGCGTCCAATTCGCGGACGTCGGTGGTGTCCCAGGGCTGGGCCCAGCCGGCGACGTCGAGCATCGCACAAATCACCTGGCCAGTGAATCCCCAAACCAGCATCTCATTCAGCAGAAACGCCGGTCCGGCCCACCGGCGCCCGAGGTCGCCCCGATACACCATCAGCCGGTTGGCCGGATTGATGAAGGCGCGCAACGGAACTCGCGCGACGATCGCGGTTTCGGCCTCGTTGACGACGGCCACCGGACCCGGATCCGGCGAGTAGGCCAGCACCGGGACGACGTGAAACCGCGACGGCGCGATGAACGTGCGTTCCATCGTGACCAGGGGGCGCAACCGGGAGACGTCGATCCCGGTCTCCTCCTGAGCTTCCCGCAGGGCGGTGGCCACCGGGCCGTCGTCCGTCGGATCGGAGGCTCCGCCGGGGAACGCGGCCTGGCCCGCGTGGTGGCGCAGCGTGGAGGCCCGCACGGTGACCAGTAAGTCGGCGTCGTCGGGGACGCCGCCGTCGGCTGGCGCGGACTCCGGCCCGGAGAACAACACCAGGACGGCGGCTTCCCGGCCGCTGCCGCGCAGCGCCGATACCGCCTTGCCGGTGATTAAGGCCAGCACGTCGGCCGGCAGCCGGCGCCGGTACGCCTCCGGCATCCGCTCGACGTTATCGACCAGGGGGCGCAGCCACGGCGGGGAGGCGTCGGGCGTCAGGGGCAGCGCCCCGCGCGCGGCGCCCTGGGCCGCACCGCCCGCGGGCGGGGGCGTGCCCCCAACACTCACCGGGCGCTCCAGTCGGTCCAATTTTCGGCTTATCCCTTGTCTTTTCCGACCGCGGCCGCGATCTCGTCGGCACTGTCGAAGGCCCGCGGCAGCATCTGCGCAACGCTACCGTCCGGCCGCAGAACCACCGTCGCGGGCATGACGTTTACGACACCGAGCGCCGCCGCGACCCGGCGGCGGCCGTCCTGCAGGGTCGGCAGCCGAACGCCCAGTTCGGCCAGCCGCAGCAACGCGGCCGTCTCGTTCTCGTCCTGATGCACCGTCACCACCGTCACGTCCGGCCCGGCCCGGCGTTGATACTCCGCCATCGCGGGCAGTTCGGCCGCACACGGCGCGCACCAATACGCCCAGAGGTTGAGGACCACCCGACGCCCGGCCAGCGCGCGGGCGACGTCGACGACCGAGCCGTCGGCCGCGCAATCGACCGTGATCCCCCGCAGCGCCGGCGGTCCGGGACCGTCGCCGGCGCCCGGACAGGGCGCCAGATCGGCCCGCTGCCGCGGCCCCGCCAGCGCCGCCGGCGTGTCGGCGTCCCGGTGTTCACGGTCCGGCGCGTTCACCGCGGTGCCGGGCCGGGTCGTCGTCGCGGACTGGTCGCGCAGCTGGGCCACCAGGGCCGCGACCAACGCCGCCACCACCGCGAGGATCGCGATCGTCCAGCGCGTGGTGCGCGTCAAGGCCGTGCTCTACAGGCCGGCCAGCGCCAGCAGGTGCTCGGTCTCCGGGCCGCGCACCAGGGGCGCCGCCAGCAGCGGCTCGGTGGGGCCGAGGCCGAAAGACGGACAGTCCTTGGCCACCACGCACACCCCGCAGGCCGGCTTGCGCGCGTGGCACACCCGTCGGCCATGGAAGATCACCCGGTGGCTCAACATGGTCCACTCGCTGCGTTCGATCAGTTCGCCCGCCGCGCGCTCGATCTTGACCGGGTCCTTGTCGGTGGTCCAGCGCCAGCGGTGCAGCAGCCGGGCGAAATGGGTGTCGACGGTGATGCCGGGAACCCCAAAAGCGTTGCCCAAGATGACGTTGGCGGTCTTGCGGCCCACCCCGGGCAGCGTGACCAGTTCTTCCATGGTGGAGGGCACCTCGCCGTCGAACCGTTCGACCAGGGCCTGACCGAGGCCGATGAGCGAGGTCGCCTTGTTCCGGAAGAACCCCGTCGGGCGGATGAGCGCTTCCAGTTCGTCGCGGTCGGCCTGCGCGTAGTCCAGCGCGCTGGGGTACCGCTTGAACAAGGCCGGCGTCGTCAGGTTCACCCTCTTGTCGGTGCTCTGCGCGGACAGGATGGTGGCGACCGTCAGCTCCAGTGGCGTGGTGAAGTCCAGCTCGCAGTGCGCGTCCGGAAACGCCTGCGCGAGCGCCCGATTCATCCGGCGGGCCCGTCGCACCAGGCCGACCCGGGTCTCCTCGGCCCACCGTTGCCCGGTGTCACCGCCCGCAGGGGCCGATGCCGACTTCGCCCGCCCGGACGACTTTGCCGCTGTCACCTACGACAGAGTACTGATTTCGTGATCTCGCCGAGACCTCGTGTTGATTGAAGGCCCTGTTTACTCTCCTTGTGTCATGGTTGCTGGTGGCCTGCGTTCCTGGGCTACTGATGCTGGCGGCGCTCGGCTTGGGACGGCTCGAACGGGGGCTGGCCCGCGAGGACGTCGCGATGATCGCGGTCACCGAGCTTTACGAACACACCGAGCTCGTGGACCTGCGCACGTTGGCGCGGGAGGGCATGCCCGAGGCGCTGGAGCTCCTGCATCGCCGCGATGCCCGGGAACTCGCCGAGGCCGCGCTGGCCGGGCTGACGGCCGCGCCGCGCCACGCCGCGCCGTCGTTTGCCGCCAGCTTCATCGACCACACCGAGCTGACATTGCCGACGCGAATACACGCGCATTCGCGGATCAATCCGCAGTTTAGGGCCACTAGACACGTCAATCGTGTGTAGCGTTGCACGTTGGACAAAATGTCCTACCGCTAGACTCATCACGCGAGCACGGGATTAACCTGGCCGTATCACAAACATTGAAACTTTGAAGAGGCAATGTGGACGAGATCCTGGCAAGGGCAGGAATCTTCCAAGGGGTTGAGCCGGGCGCGGTCGCCGCGCTTACCAAGCAGCTGCAACCCGTCGACTTTCCCCGTGGGCACACGGTCTTCGCCGAAGGCGAGCCGGGCGATCGGCTCTACATCATCGTCTCCGGGAAGGTGAAGATCGGCCGTCGCTCACCCGATGGCCGGGAGAACCTGCTGACGATCATGGGCCCGTCGGACATGTTCGGCGAATTGTCGATTTTCGACCCGGGCCCGCGGACCTCCAGCGCGACCACCATCACCGAGGTGCGCGCGGTGTCGATGGACCGCGACGCGCTGCGGGCGTGGATCGCCGACCGCCCCGAGATCGCCGAGCAGCTGTTGCGGGTGCTGGCCCGGCGGCTGCGCCGCACCAACAACAATCTGGCCGACCTGATCTTCACCGACGTGCCCGGCCGGGTGGCCAAGCAGCTGCTGCAGCTCGCCCAGCGTTTCGGCACCCAGGAGGGTGGCGCCATGCGGGTCACCCACGACCTGACCCAGGAGGAGATCGCCCAGCTGGTGGGCGCCTCGCGGGAGACGGTGAATAAGGCGCTGGCCGACTTCGCCCACCGCGGCTGGATCCGCCTGGAGGGCAAGAGCGTGCTGATTTCGGACTCCGAAAGGCTGGCCCGCCGAGCGAGGTAAGCGCGCGCGGAGCGCGGGCGCAACCGAGCGAGAAATCCGAACCCGAGCGAGGTAAGCGCGCGCGGAGCGCGGGCGCAACCGAGTGAGAATCCGACCCCGAGCGAGGTAAGCGCGCCCGGAGCGCGGGCGCAACCGAGCGAGAATCCGACCCCGAGCGAGGTAAGCGCGCCCGGAGCGCGGGCGCAACCGAGCGAGAATCCGAACCCGAGCGAGGTAAGCGCGCGGGAATTGCGCCGAGCCGGTAATTTCGCAGGCCCTTACTCGCAGTTCTCCTGCAGATTTTCAGGTTCGCTGCAAATAGTTCAGCTGCGCCTGAACGGACCATTCGGCCGCGTCCCAGAGTTTCTCGTCGACGTCCACATAGACGTGTTCGACGACCTGCCGCGCGGTGGCGTCCTCGCCGATGTCACGCAGCGCCGCGCGCACCTGCTCCAGGCGCTCGTGCCGGTGCACCAGGTAGCCCGATGCGACGGCCTCCAGGTTGGCCAGGTCCGGCCCGTGACCGGGCAGCACCGTGCGGGGCCCTAGGCCGCGGAGCCGCCGCAACGATTCCAGGTAGTCGGCCAGGCTGCCGTCTTCTTTATCTATGACGGCGGTGCCACGGCCCAGCACGCTGTCCGCGGTGAGCACCGCGTCGTCGACCAGAAACGACAGCGAGTCGGCGGTGTGGCCGGGGGTGGCCATCACCTTGATCTTCAGGCCGGCCGCGTCGATCACCTCGCCGTCGGTCAGGTGACCGCCGAGGCCGCGCAAGAACCCGCTGCCCGCCGACCGCACCGTCGCGCCGGTGCGCTCGACGAGCTTGTCGATACCGTCGGTGTGGTCGCCGTGCCGGTGACTGATCAGCACCAGCGTGATCCGGCCCAGCCCGGCAACGCGGTCGATGTGCTCGTCGTCGTCCGGGCCGGGGTCCACGACCACCAGCTCGTCGCTGCCCTTGCCGCGAAGCACCCAGGTGTTGGTGCCCTCGAGGGTCAGCAATCCCGGGTTGTCGGCCAGCAGGACCGAGGCGGTCTCGGTGACCGCCCGCAGCCTGCCGTAGGCGGGGTGGCTCAGCGACTCGGGCGCGGCGGTCACGGTCGTGAGCCGACCTCCACGATCAGCTCCACCTCTACCGGCGCATCCAGGGGCAGCTCGGACACGCCGACCGCCGAGCGCGCGTGGGCGCCGGCATCGCCGAACACCTCGGCCAGCAGCTGGGAGGCCCCGTTGATGACGCTGGGCTGGCCGTTGAAACCGGGGGCCGACGCAACGAAGCCGACGACCTTGACCACCCGCGTCACCGCGTCGATGCCCACCAGCGAGTCGATGGCGGCCAGGGCGTTGAGTGCGCAGATCCGCGCGAGCGCCTTGCCCTCTTCCGGGCTGACGTGGGCCCCGACCTTACCCGTCCCGGCGAGCTGTCCGTCCTGCATCGGCAGCTGACCGGCGGTGTAGACCAGGTCACCCGTCCGCACCGCGGGCACGTAGGCGGCCAGCGGGGCCACCACCGCGGGCAGCGCGACACCGAGTTCGGAGAGCCGGGCCGACGCCGTCATCTACTTCGGGCGCTTCAGATACGCGACGTGTTGCTCCCCGGTGGGCCCGGGCAGCACGGACACCAGTTCCCAACCGTCGGCGCCCCACTGGTCGAGGATCTGTTTGGTGGCGTGCGTCAGCAGCGGGACCGTGACGTATTCCCATGCGATCGGTTGGCTCATGGCGCGAGCTTATCGGTCGGGTGTGAACGCCTCTGGCCTGCCCGGGGGCCCGGCGCCGGCCGGGCTAGCATGCGAAGGTGGCAAACATATCGAGCGGCGGTAGCGCCGTCGGCTGGCCGGCGCGGTTGTCGAAGGCCCGCCTGCATTTCGTCACCGGCAAAGGCGGCACGGGCAAGTCGACGATAGCGGCCGCGCTCGCGCTCACCCTGGCAGCCGGGGGCCGAAAGGTTCTCCTCGTGGAAGTCGAAGGGCGGCAAGGCATTGCGCAGCTCTTCGACGTGCCGCCGCTGCCCTACCAGGAGGTCAAGATCGCGACCGCCGAGCGCGGCGGCCAGGTCAACGCCCTGGCGATCGACATCGAGGCGGCCTTCCTGGAATACCTGGACATGTTCTACAACCTCGGTATCGCCGGGCGGGCGATGCGCCGCATCGGCGCCATCGAATTCGCGACGACGATCGCGCCCGGTCTGCGCGACGTGCTGCTGACCGGAAAGATCAAGGAATCGGTGGTGCGGCTGAACAAGGGGGCCAAGACCCCGGTTTACGACGCGGTTGTGGTCGACGCACCGCCGACGGGTCGGATCGCCCGCTTCCTGGACGTCACCAAGGCCGTCTCGGATCTGGCCAAGGGCGGCCCGGTGCACTCGCAGAGCGAGGGCGTGGTGAAGCTGCTGCACTCTGAGCAGACCGCCATCCACCTCGTCACCCTGTTGGAGGCGCTGCCGGTGCAGGAAACGCTCGAGGCCATCGAGGAGCTCGCCGAGATGGAGCTGCCGATCGGCAGCGTGATCGTGAACCGCAACATCGCCTCGTACCTGCAGCCCGCCGACCTGGCCAAGGCCGCCGAGGGACACGTCGACGCGGACTCGGTGCGGACGGGGCTGGAAATGGCTGGGATCAAGCTGAATGACAACGACTTCGCGGGCCTGCTGACCGAAACCATCGAGCACGCGACGGTCATCGCCGCGCGAGCCGAGATCGCGCAACAACTGGACGCGTTGAAGGTGCCGCGGCTCGAACTGCCGACGATCTCCGACGGCGTCGACCTCGGCAGCCTCTATGAGCTTTCGGAAGTGCTTGCGCAGCAGGGGGTTCGATGAGTACCACGCCGAACAAGCTTGATATGGCCACGATCCTGGCCGACACGACCAACCGGGTGGTGGTGTGCTGCGGCGCGGGCGGGGTGGGCAAGACCACCACTGCTGCCGCGATGGCCTTGCGCGCGGCCGAATACGGCCGCAACGTCTGCGTTTTGACGATCGACCCGGCCAAGCGGCTGGCCCAGGCGCTCGGGGTCAACGACCTGGGCAACACCCCTCAGCGCGTGCCGTTGGCGCCGGAGGTTCCCGGCGAGCTGCACGCGATGATGCTCGACATGCGCCGCACGTTCGACGAAATGGTGGTCCAGTACTCCGGAACCGGCCGCGCGCAAGCGATTCTGGACAACCAGTTCTATCAAACGGTCGCCAGCTCGCTCGCCGGCACGCAGGAGTACATGGCGATGGAGAAGCTCGGCCAACTGCTGGCCGAGGACCGCTGGGACCTGGTGGTGGTGGACACCCCGCCGTCGCGCAACGCGCTGGACTTCCTGGACGCGCCCAAGCGGCTGGGTAGCTTCATGGACAGTAGGCTGTGGCGACTGCTGCTCGCGCCGGGCCGGGGTATCGGCCGATTGGTCACCGGCGCAATGGGTTTGGCGATGAAGGCGATGTCAACCGTGCTCGGCTCACAGATGTTGAGCGACGCGGCGGCCTTCGTGCAATCGCTGGACGCCACCTTCGGTGGTTTCCGGGAGAAGGCCGACCGTACCTACGCGCTGCTGAAGCGGCGGGGCACGCAGTTCGTCGTGGTCTCGGCGGCCGAACCCGATGCGCTGCGCGAGGCCTCCTTCTTCGTCGACCGGTTGTCCACCGAAGGAATGCCGCTCGCCGGGCTGGTCTTGAACCGCACCCACCCGACGTTGTGCTCGCTTCCCGCCGAGCGGGCGATCGACGGAACCGAAACGCTGGAGGCCGAAGCGGACTCCGAGGCGGCGTCGCTGGCCGCGGCCGTGCTCAGGATTCATGCCGACCGTGCGCAGACCGCGAAACGGGAAATCAGGTTGCTGTCGCGGTTCACCGGGGCCAATCCGCACGTGCCCGTCGTCGGGGTTCCGTCGCTGCCCTTCGACGTCTCGGACCTGGAAGCGTTGCGCGCCCTCGCCGATCAGATCGCACCGGTTGGCGACGACGCGGCCCGCGCGGCGGCGCAGGGGCCCCTGCGCTAGCAGGAGCGATGGGTCCGCGGGTCAGCCGACGCTGCGGGTGCGCCTCTTGTCGAAGAAGTCGGCCCAGGAGACCACCTCGGGGTGCTGCTTGAGCAGGGCGCGGCGTTGACGCTCGGTCATGCCGCCCCAGACGCCGAACTCGACCTTGTTGTCGAGGGCGTCGGCCCCGCACTCCTGCATCACCGGGCAGTGCCGGCAAATAACGGCCGCTTTGCGCTGCGCGGCGCCACGGACGAATAGCTCGTCCGGGTCGGTGGTTCGACACAGTGCTTTGGAAACCCAGGCGATCCGTTCTTCGGCATCAACGCTGCGGAGTACCCCTTGAGCGGCCGCAATGTTTGTCCTACGCGCCGCAGGCCGTGTTCCTGACACGAACTGTTCCCTTCCCTACCGGCCGCTCTCGCGACCGCCCTCCTGGGGTGCAGATCCTGACCTGCGATCTACGCCACACTGTGTACATCGGTGTTACCTGAATCTCACCGTGTGTCTAAGTTAGGTGGTCAGCCACCAATTGCGCAACAGTCCGATAACGCTTTTTTTGGGACGGGCGTGCCGTCTCGTCCAAAACGGCGGGCCAAGAAGTGATCTTGGACACGCCCGTTCGGGGGGTCCATTCACTGACGCACGCGCAAATTTTATCCCTGCCGCGGCCGTAAAGCGCTGGTCAATGACGGGGTGAAAAAGTGGGTGAACGCGCAGCGTGGCGGCGTGACAGGGGGCCGCTACTGTAGTAGCCATGTCAGACCGGCCCCAGGCCTTTCTCACCATCCTCAAGCTCGCGGGTTACTGCTTGCTGGCCGGTGTCGTCGCCACGGCGCTGATGTTTCCGTTCGCGGGCGGATTGGGACTGGTGTCCAACCGGGCCTCCGAAGTCGTCGCCAACGGCTCGGCCCAACTCCTCGAGGGTGAGGTCCCCGCGGTTTCGACGATGGTCGACGCGAAGGGCAACACCATCGCCTGGCTGTACTCCCAGCGCCGCTTCGAGGTGCCCACCGACAAGATCGCCAACACCATGAAGCTGGCGATCGTGTCCATCGAGGACAAGCGGTTCGCCGAGCATGCCGGGGTGGACTGGAAGGGCACGCTGACCGGGCTGGCCGGCTACGCCCGCGGCGACGTCGACACCCGCGGCGGGTCGACCATCGAGCAGCAGTACATCAAGAACTACCAACTGCTGGTGACGGCGAAGACCGACGCCGAGAAGCGCGCCGCCGTGGAGACCACCCCGGCGCGCAAGCTGCGCGAGATCCGGATGGCGCTCACGCTCGACAAGACCTTCACCAAGCCCGAGATTCTCACCCGCTACCTGAACCTGGTGTCGTTCGGCAACGGGTCGTTCGGGGTGCAGGACGCGGCGCAGACCTACTTCGGCATCAACGCTTCGGACCTGAACTGGCAGCAGGCGGCGCTGCTGGCGGGCATGGTGCAGT
Source organism: Mycobacterium sp. E3305 (assembly GCF_001666785.1). Classification (NCBI taxonomy): domain Bacteria; kingdom Bacillati; phylum Actinomycetota; class Actinomycetes; order Mycobacteriales; family Mycobacteriaceae; genus Mycobacterium; species Mycobacterium sp. E3305. Next base: position 29,260 of record NZ_LZJA01000051.1, read on the forward strand.
CGACCAGCGCGCTCAACCCCTACACCAATCCCGAGGGCGCGCTGGCGCGGCGAAACCTGGTGCTGGACACCATGATCGAGAACATCCCGCAGGAGGCCGACGCGCTGCGCGCCGCCAAGGCCACACCGCTGGGCGTGCTGCCGCAGCCCAATGAGCTACCGCGGGGTTGCATCGCCGCCGGCGATCGCGCGTTCTTCTGCGACTACGTCCAGGAGTACCTGTCGCGGGCGGGGATCAGCAAAGAGCAGGTGGCCCGCGGCGGCTACCTGATCCGCACCACGCTGGACCCGGACGTGCAGGTGCCGGTCAAGTCGGCGATCGACCAGTTCGCGAGCCCGACGCTGCCGGGCATCTCCAGCGTGATGAGCGTGATCCAGCCCGGCAAGACCTCGCACAAGGTGATGGCGATGGCCAGCAACCGGACCTACGGGCTGGACAGCGACGCCGGGCAGACCATGCGGCCGCAGCCCTTCTCGCTGGTCGGTGACGGCGCGGGCTCGGTCTTCAAGATCTTCACGACGGCCGCCGCCCTGGACATGGGCATGGGCATCAACGCAACCCTCGACGTGCCGCCGCGCTTCCAGACCAAGGGCATGGGTAGCGGTGGAGCCAAGGGCTGCCCCAAGGACAACTGGTGTGTGGTCAACGCCGGCAACTACCGCGGGTCGATGAATGTCACCGAGGCCCTCGCCACCTCGCCCAATACCGCCTTCGCCAAGCTGATTCAGCAGGTCGGGGTGACCCGCACCGTGGACATGGCGATCAAGCTGGGGCTGCGGTCCTACGCCGACCCCGGCACCGCGCGCGACTACAACCCGGACAGCAACGAGAGCCTGGCCGACTTCGTCAAACGGCAGAACATCGGCTCGTTCACGCTGGGCCCCATCGAAGTCAACGCGCTGGAGCTGTCCAACGTCGCGGCGACGCTGGCCTCGGGCGGCACCTGGTGCCCGCCCAACCCGATCGACAAGCTGATCGACCGGCACGGCAACGAGGTCGCCGTGACCACCGAGACCTGTGACCAGGTGGTGCCCGAAGGCCTGGCCAACACCCTGGCGAACGCGATGAGCAAAGACGCGGTGGGCGGCGGCACCGCCTCCGGTTCCGCCGGCGCCGCGGGGTGGACGCTGCCGATGTCCGGCAAGACCGGCACCACCGAGGCGCACCGCTCCTCCGGCTTCGTGGGCTTCACCAACCACTACGCCGCGGCCAACTACATCTATGACGACTCACCCTCGCCGACGGACCTGTGCTCGTCGCCGCTGCGCCACTGCGGCGAGGGCGACTTGTACGGCGGTAACGAGCCGGCCCGCACCTGGTTCACGGCGATGAAGCCGATCGCCACCAATTTCGGCCCGGTGCAGCTGCCGCCCACCGATCCCCGCTACGTCGACGGCTCACCCGGGTCGCGGGTGCCCAGCGTCGCCGGGTTGGACATCGATGCCGCGCGCGCCCGCCTCAAGGAGGCCGGCTTCCAGGTCGCCGACCAGAACAACTTCGTCAACAGCTCCGCCA
>NZ_LZJA01000052.1:0-528 GCF_001666785.1 Mycobacterium sp. E3305
AATACGCTGAGATCGTCGAGGGCGTCGAAGAGAAGATGCCACTGGGCATCGCCGACCGAATGGCCGGGATCTGCGCAGGTTTCGCACCGGACGCGTCGCTGATCGCATTCACCCGGCGGCACGATGTCATCCCGACGGGCCGCGGCCCGGTGGCGCCGCCGCTGAGCGGACTACACGAAGTGGAACCGCTCCGAGCGCGCGGGATGCGCAGATCCCGGCCATTCGGTCGGCGATGCCCAGTGGCATCTTCTCTTCGACGCCCTCGACGATCGCCGCGTATTGGGCGGCGTATCCGGACACGAGCGCGGCACCGACCCAGTCGTCGAGCAACAGATTCAGCAGGCTGGCCCGCACTACTTCCTCAGGGAACAGCCGGCTGACCGTCGCCCGAAATCCCGCGCCGACACGACAGCCCAGCAAGGCGTCCAGACCGGCGGGCGCGGTGATGTCGTCGACGACTTGATCGGTGAGGTGCGCCCTCACTCGGACCTCGCCGAGGATCTCGACACGTCCGTCCTCGGCGCCGAC
>NZ_LZJA01000053.1:0-13002 GCF_001666785.1 Mycobacterium sp. E3305
ATCAGACCACTCGCCGATACGAATACCACTCCTCGCCGGCGGGCAGCCGGCGGATCAGTCGCTGCACGCCGCCACCACCCGAGGGAGGGGGCGCCACCGCCGCGTCCAACGGGCCGGCGGATCCGCAGACCGAGGACGAACCCGCGGTGCCCCCGCTTCCGCCCGGAGCGCCCGACGGGGTCGTGGGCGTCGCGCCACACGCGACGCTCATCTCAATCCGCCAGTCGTCCAGGGCATTCGAGCCCGTCAACCCCGGACCGGGCGATCCCAACTCCGATGAGAAGGTCAAGGCCGGCACGCTCAACACGGTGGCGCGCGCGGTGGTGCACGCCGCCAACATGGGCGCGAAGGTGATCAACATTTCGGTCACCGCATGCCTGCCCGCCGCGGCCCCCGCCGATCAACGCGCCTTGGGCGCCGCATTGTGGTACGCCGCCACCGTCAAGGATGCCGTGGTGGTGGCCGCGGCCGGGAACGACGGGGAAGCCGGTTGCAACAACAACCCGATGTATGACCCGCTGGAACCGTCGGACCCCCGCGACTGGCATCAGGTCAAGGTTGTCTCGTCGCCGTCGTGGTTCTCCGACTATGTCCTGTCGGTCGGCGCGGTCGATGCCACCGGCGCCGCGCTCGACAAGAGCATGTCGGGCCCCTGGGTCGCCGTCGCCGGGCCCGGCACCCACATCATGGGTCTGTCGCCCCAGGGCGGCGGGCCGGTCAACGCCTACCCCCCGTCGAGGCCGGGCGAAAAGAACATGCCGTTCTGGGGCACCAGCTTTTCCGCCGCCTACGTCAGCGGCGTCGCCGCCCTGGTTCGCGCGAAATTCCCCGACCTGAGCGCGCATCAAGTGATCAACAGGATCGTCCAGTCGGCGCACAATCCGCCCGCCGGCGTGGACAACAAGGTCGGCTACGGACTGGTCGATCCCGTTGCGGCACTTACGTTCAACATCCCGCCGGGTGACAAGATGCCCCCGGGCGCTCAGAGCCGGGTGATCAGGCCCGCCCCACCCCCACCGCCCGCGGACCACCGCGCGCGCAACATCGCCATCGGGTTCATCGGCGCGGTCGCCGCCGGTGTGCTCGTCGCCGCGATCGCGGCCCGATTGAGGCGGGCGCGGTGAGTTCCAAGCTGACCGGGTTCAGCCAGGGCAGCAACCGGCGGGTCCTCGGGGTGTGGGTGGTGTTCCTGCTCGCCGTGGCGAGTTGGGCCGTGGGCGGATACATCGGTGCGGCCGTCGCGGTGGTGGTCGGCGCCGCCGTGGTGTTCGTGCGGTGGTGGGGCCAGCCCGCGTGGTCATGGATCGTGCTGTGGCGGCGCGGACGACGCCCGATTCGCTGGGACGCGCCGATCACGGTGGCCAACAACCGATCCGGGGGTGGGGTCCGGGTGCAGGACGGTGTCGCGGTGGTGGCCGTGCAGCTGCTCGGCAGGGCGCACCAGGCCACCATGGTGACCGGTTCGGTGACGGTCGAGACCGACAACGTCATCGACGTCGTCGAATTGGTGCCGATGCTGCGCCAGGCGCTGGGCCTGCAGCTCGATTCGATCAGCGTCGTCTCGCTCGGTTCCCGGCACGGCAACATCGGGGACTACCCACGCGTGTACGACTCGGAGATCGGCACCCCGCCATATGCGGGTCGGCGCGAAACCTGGCTGATCATGCGGTTGTCGATCATCGACAACACCCAAGCGCTCCGCTGGCGCACAACCGTTGGTGCCACGGCGATTTCGGTGGCGCAGCGCATCGCCGGACTGCTGCGCTGCCAGGGATTGCGGGCGAAGGTGGCCACGGCCACCGACCTGGCCGAGCTCGACCGCAGGCTGGGGTGTGACGCCATCGAGGGGGACACGCAGCGGTGGAAGGCCATCCGCGGAGAGGCGGGCTGGATGACGACATACGCCTATCCCGCCGAGGCGATCACGTCGCGCGTCCTGTCTCAGGCGTGGACGCTGCGCGCCGACGAGGTCATCCAGAACGTGACCGTCTACCCGGACGCGACCTGCACCGCCACCATCACCGTGCGCACACCGACGCCGGCTCCCACCCCGCCCAGCGTGATCTTGCGCCGACTCAACGGCGAGCAGGCCGCCGCCGCGGCGGCCAACATGTGCGGCCCCCGGCCCTACCTGCGGGCGCTGCGGCCCAGCCCGCTGCCCGAACACCTGCTCACCGAGATCGGCCCCTCGGGCGTGCTGATCGGCAAGCTGAGCAACGGGGACCGGCTACTGATCCCGGTCACCGACGCCGGTGAGCTGTCACGGATTTTCGTGGCCGCCGACGACCCGGTCGCCAAGCGGATCGTGATTCGCACGGCCGGCGCGGGGGAACGGGTGTGCGTGCACACCCGCGACGTGACCCGCTGGTCCACCGTGCGGATGCCGGAAATCAGCGTGGTCAGCGCGCCACGCCCCGCGCCGCGCACCACCGTCAGCGTCGTGGAGCACCTCGCCCCGATCTCGCCCACGCCGCGGCCCGCGACCGTGATCACCATCGCCCCGTCGGGCACGAGGCTCCCCGAGGGGCACCGGCACAACTTCGAGGTGATCATCGAGCAGGTGGGCCCCGCGACGGTGCGGGTCCACGCGGCGGGAAAGGACTGGGTCGCCGAGATGGACATGTTCCGGGCCGAAAACCGCTATGTGAGTCTCGAGCCGGTCACCATGTCCGCCGGCATCTGAAACGTCAAGAGTCAAAAGGCATCCGGATGAGCGCACACGATGGGTGATTTGCAAACTGCCCGTAGGCATTTCGACCGCGCCATGACGGTCAAGAGCAGGCAGGGCCGGGCCGCGGCGTTGCCCGACTTCGTCGCGGCCACCGACGCCGATCCGTCGATGGCCGACGCGTGGCTGGGCCGCATCGCCTGCGGCGACAACGACCTGGCCTCGCTGAAGAAGCTGTACGCCACCAGCGAATGGTTGCACCGCGAGACCACCCGCATCGGGCAGACGCTCGCCGCGGAGATTCAGCTGGGTCCCTACATCGGCATCACGGTGACCGACGCATCCCAGGTGGGCCTGGCGTTGTCGTCGGCGCTGACGATCGCCGGGGAATACGCCGAGGCCGACAGGCTGCTGGCCAATCGGGACCTGCTGGATTCGTGGGCCAACTATCAGTGGCACCAATTGGCCCGCGCCTTCCTGATGTACACCACGCAGCGCTGGCCGGACGTGTTATTGGCCGCTGCCGAGGAGCTGCCCCCGCAAGCCATCGTCATGTCCGCCGTGACGGCGTCGATCTGCGCGCTGGCGGCCCACGCCGCCGCGCATCTCGGGCAGGGCCGGGTCGCGCTGGATTGGCTCGACCGCGTCGACGTGATCGGACAGACCAACGCGTCGGGCCGGTTCGACGCGGATGTGCTGACCGCGTCGATCGGGCCGGCCGACATCCCGCTGCTGGTCGCCGACCTCGCATATGTGCGCGGGATGGTGCACCGCCAGCTGCGGGAGGAGGACAAGGCCCAGGTCTGGCTGTCGAAGGCGACCATCAACGGCGTCCTGACCGACCCCGCCAAGGAGGCATTGGCCGACCCCAACCTGCACCTGGTCGTCACCGACGAGGAATCCATCGCCAGCCGCACCGATCGGTGGGACGCGTCGACGGCCAAGAGCCGCGACGAGCTCCACGACGACGCAACCGCCGAGCGGCGCGCCGAGCTGCTCGCCGAGGGCCGCGCGCTGCTGGCCAAGCAGGTCGGGCTGGCTGCGGTCAAGCAGGCCGTGTCCGCGCTCGAAGACCAGCTCGAAGTGCGCATGATGCGCCTCGAGCACGGGCTGCCGGTCGAGGGGCAGACCAACCACATGCTGCTGGTCGGGCCTCCCGGCACCGGTAAGACCACCACCGCCGAGGCGCTGGGCAAGATCTACGCAGGCATGGGCATCGTGCGCCACCCCGAGATCCGGGAGGTGCGTCGCTCGGACTTCTGCGGGCACTTCATCGGTGAGTCGGGGCCCAAGACCAACGAGCTGATCGAAAAGTCGCTGGGCCGAATCATTTTCATGGACGAGTTCTATTCGCTGATCGAACGCCACCAGGACGGCACGCCGGACATGATCGGCATGGAGGCCGTCAACCAGCTCCTGGTCGCGCTGGAGGCGCACCGCTTCGACTTCTGTTTCATCGGTGCGGGTTACGAGGACCAGGTGGACGAATTCCTCACCGTGAACCCGGGTTTGGCCGGCCGGTTCAACCGCAAGCTGCGGTTCGAGTCTTATTCCCCGGCCGAGATCGTCGAGATCGGGCAGCGCTATGCCGCGCCGCGCGCCAGCATGCTCGACGACGAGGCGCGGGCGACTTTCCTGGACGCGGCCACCACCATTCGCAACTACACGACGCCCGGCGGGCGGCACGGCATCGACGCCATGCAGAACGGCCGGTTCGCCCGCAACGTGATCGAACGCGCGGAGGGTTTCCGCGACACCCGCGTGGTCGCGCAGAAGCGTGCGGGCCAACCGGTGACGGTCGAGGATCTGCAGATCATCACCGCCCCCGACATCGAGGCCGCGGTGCGAAGCGTGTGTTCGGACAACCGTGACATGGCGGCCATCGTCTGGTAATCGGCGCCGCCGCAAAAAGCGTCCTGGACTTGGCCCCGGAAGCTTAGGATGCTCGCAGGCCCGCGGCCAACGAGTGCAGCCGCCGCGGTGAAGCGATTGGAGTGTCCCGCGGTGCACCGTATCTTCGGAATCACGGTGGCGCTCATGTTCGTAGTGCTCACCGCGCCACCCGCGGCCGCGGTCGCCCCACCCTCGATAGACCCGGGCGCGGTGCCGCCGGATGCGACGGGGCCCGACCAGCCCCTGGAGCAGCGCCGCGTCTGCCGGGCGCCATTGACGTTGCCGGGCACCAACTTTCACGATCCACCGTGGGCCAACGCCTACCTGGGCGTCGGCCCGGCGCAGAGGTTCGCCACCGGTGCAGGCGTGACGGTGGCCGTGATCGACACCGGTGTGGACGGCTCGCCGCGGGTTCCGGCGGAACCGGGGGGCGACTTCGTGGTGCCCGGCGGCGACGGCCTCTCCGATTGCGATGCCCACGGGACGCTCACGGCGTCCCTCATCGCCGGCCGGCCCTCGCTCACCGACGGCTTCGTCGGCGTCGCGCCCGACGCGCGGCTGATCTCGGTGCGCCAGACGTCGGAGGCCTTCGAGCCGAAGGACAACCAGGCCGACCAGAACGACCCCAACGCGTCACCGGCGGCCGGCTCCGTCCGCAGCCTGGCCCGCGCGGTGGTGCACGCGGCCAACCTGGGCGCCGGCGTCATCAACATCAGCGAAGCGGCCTGCTTCAAGGTGCACAAACCGGTCGACGAGTCCACGCTGGGCGCGGCGCTCAACTACGCCGTGAACGTCAAGGGCGCCGTCGTCATCGTCGCGGCAGGCAACACCGGTGGTGATTGCTCGCAGAACCCGCCGCCCGACCCGTCCATGCCCAACGACCCCCGCGGCTGGGAACAGGTGCAGACCATCGTCACGCCGGCGTGGTACGCACCGCTGGTGCTGGCGATCGGGGGGGTCGGCAAGAACGGGGCGCCGAGCCCGTTCTCCATGCACGGGCCCTGGGTGGGCGCCGCGGCGCCGGCGGAGGACATCGTCGCCCTCGGTGACAACGGTGAGCCGGTGGACGCGTTGCCCGGCAAGGACGGTCCGGTGCCGATCGCCGGGACCTCCTTCGCCGCGGCCTACGTCTCCGGAGTGGCGGCGCTGCTCCGGCAGCGGTTTCCCGACCTTCCCCCGGCCCAGATCATCAACCGGATCACGGCCACGGCGCGGCACCCGGGCGGCGGCGCCGACGACGTGGTGGGCGCGGGCATCGTCGATGCCGTCGCCGCCCTGACGTGGGACCTCCCCGCTGGCCCCGCGAACGCCCCGTCGGTGAAACGGATCCAGCCCCCGGTGCCGGTGCCGGGACCCGACCACGGGCCGATCACCGTCGTGGCGTTGGGCATCGCCGGCCTGACCCTGGCCCTGGGGCTCGCCGCCCTGGCCGGACGAGCGCTGCGGCGGCGGTGACGACGATGAAATCGCTGCGCCTGAAGTTCAGCACCGCGTACGCGCTGTGGGTGGCTGTGCTGGCCCCGCCCTGCATCCTGCTGTTCCTGAAGACGCGCTACGTGTGGGCGGGTCCGGCCCTGGTGGCGGTGGCGGTGCTGCTGGCGCTGATCACTTTCCGGGGGCGGCGGTTGCTCGGCTGGGTCGCGGCCTTCTTCGCGTGGCTCGTGCGGCGGCGCCGGCCCCTGCTCGCGCCGTCGGAACCCGTCGTGGGGGCCACCGTCCAGCCGGGGGATCACGTCGCCGTGCGCTGGAAAGGCAAGGTTCTGGTCGCGGTCATCGAGCTGATCGCGCGCCCGTTCACCCCAACCGTCATCGTCGACGGTAAGGCGCATACCGACGACGTGGTGGACACCCGGTTACTGGAGCAGTTGTTGTCGGTGCACTGTCCCGACCTGGAGGCGGACGTCGTCTCGGCGGGCCACCGCGTCGCCAGGACCGCGGCGGCGGACGTGGTCGACCTGTACGAGCAGGCGATCGGGGCCGACCCGGCACCGGCCCACCGCCGGACGTGGATCATCGTGCGCGCCGACCCCCGCCGCGCCCGGAAGTCGGCCGGGCGGCGCGACGCCGGTGTCGCCGGCCTGGTCCGGTACCTCGTCGCTTCGACGACGCGGATCGCCGACGAACTTTCCCGCCACGGGGTAGACGCCGTATGCGGGCGCAGCTTCGACGACTTCGACCGCGCGACAGACATCGGTTTCGAACGGGAGAAGTGGTCGACGATCAAGGGGCGCAACAGCTTCACCACCGCGTACACCGTGCCCGGCGGCCCGGACGTGTGGTGGTCGGCGCCCGCCGACCACACCATCACCCGGGTCCGGGTCGCGCCCGGGGTCGCACCCGAGTCCACGGTGCTGCTCACGACACCGGACAAGCCGAAGAAGCGGCGGGGATTCGCCAGGGTGGCTGGCGGCCAGCGCGCCGCGCTGCAGGCACAGATCCTCGTCTCCGACCGCCACCATCAGCTGCCGATCGGATCGGCGGGGGTGCTGGTCGGCGAGACGGCGAGCCACTACCCGGTCTATCTGCCGTTCGACGACGTCGACACGAGCGTCAACCTGGGGGACGCCAGGGTCTTCACCCAGTTCGTCCTGCGGGCGGCGGCCGCGGGCGGGACCGTCACGCTGGGACCGCACTTCCGCCCGTTCGCCGAGCTCGTCGGCGCGCACATCGGGCCGGAGGCGAAGGTGGCGTGGCCGAACGCGACGAGCTATCTCGGCCGTCACCCCGGGGTCGACCGGGTCACGTTGCGCCACAACATGGTCAGCACCCCCCGGCATCGGCAGCTGCCGATCCTGCCCGTCTCGCCGCCCGGGGAGGGCCGCTACGAGCAGGCCTTGCCCGGTGCCGGCAGGACGGCTTCCTGAGCCCCGCTCGGCGGCCACCTTCGACGCGCGCGATCGGCGACGGCGCCCTAGACTCGAGCCCGGTTGTGGACCGAGGGCGGCGGCCCACGCGGCAAGACTCGACCGAGGTTAAGGACCTTGTCCCATGAGCACACTTCCCATCAGCCCGGACGCGCACCCACAGGTCGCGCAGGCGCTCGAGCAGCTGCAACAGTTCAGTTCGGCCCTCGAGTCCCAGATGCGGCGGACGCACACCCAATCCTTCAGCGCCACAGACGAAGCCGAGACGGTCGAAGTGACCATCAACGGGCAGCGTTGCCTTGTCGGCCTGGACATCGAGGCCGGCCTGCTGCGCCTCGGCGCCCACACGGTGCAGCAACGCATCAACGAGGCGCTGGAGAAGGCGCAGGTTGGCGCCTCGACGGCTCTGCAGGCGCAGCAGGCGCAGCTGTTCGCCTCGCTGACCGAGCTGGCCGGTTCGCTGCAGCACACCGTCGGCTTGATCTGAACCGAACCGCGGCCACGAACGCGGGCCCGCTCCCGCCCGGGCGGGATACGGTCAGGGCGTGCAGCTTTTCGTCGTCGGTCCGCCCAGATCCGGGATAACGATCGTCACCCAGTTCCTCAATGACCACGAGGACATCAAGATCTTCGACGAGATCGATCTGATCCAGGTCGGTCGATACGGCGACTCGATGATCGGCACGCTTCAGGCATTTCTCCTCGAGCGTGGCGTCTACGACGACTACCGGGTTCGAGCCGCCGAATCATCCGACCCCGCCGGCGCGCTCACGGCCGTGATGACCGAGCTCGCCCGCCCCCACACCATCTGGGGCGAAAAGAACCCGCGGTACGCGACCCAACTCGGTGCGCTCAGGCGGTGCTTTCCGGACGCCGTGGTGGTCTTCGTCCTTCGGGACCCGCGTGAAGTGGTCAATTCCTGCCTGGTGCACCGAGCTTCACCGCTGCGGGCGCCCACCGATTTCTGGATCAAGGACACCGTGGCGGAAGCCCTGGCCCTGGTGGACGGTTGCCTAGAGCCGCTGAGGGCCGGCGGGGCCGACCTTGCCGTCGTGCGCTACGAGGCCTTCACGGCGCAGCCGAAGGCGACGCTCGACGCCGCGCTCGGCGGGTGGGGCCTGACGTTTTCCGACGCGGACCCCACGCTCGCCCATCCGGCGCCCGAGACGGCCGGGGAGCACCAATTCTTCCGGGCCGGCGCGCCCCTGCCCTGGAAGACCGGCAACATGTCCCCGCTACATCGGGCGCGATCCACCAGGGACCGGGTCGACCCCGACGACCCGGTCTGGTCTGAGGTGGACGCGCTCGCGCGGGAGTTCGGTTATGACTGAACGCGTCTGAGACCCGCGAGGCTCAGACAGAAAGTGCGATCCCGCCCGCCGGGGAGGGGCTAAGCTCTTTGTGGAATATGGTCGACTTTGGGCAAGATGTCAGCGCCGTCGGGCGGGGCCCGGAACCCGTCGGGCGTCGCTCGCCGAACGATCTGTTGCGGGCGCGGCATCCCGCGGTTTGTTTCGTTTCCAACATCGGGGACGCCCTGCTGACGCTGCCGACGCTGCGGGCGCTGGGCGAAATGTTCACCGCCCCGCTGACGCTCGTTTGCCCCAAGGTCGCCTTCGATCTGTGCTTCCGGGAGGTAAGCGACCGCCACGTCGACACCACGGGATTGCCGCTGACCGGGCCACGGCCCTCGTCGCCGTCATCGCGAGGAGCACGCGATTACGACGCCCTGGCTTCGGAGATCGGGCCGGTCGATCTGTTTATCGACACGTTGACGTGGAACTCGTTGTCCGGCATCGTCGTTCGGCCATTGGTGGAGCGGCTGGCCCCCACGACGACCATCGGTTTCCCGACCGACTACGCCTACGACTTCGTCATCGCCAGAGAGGCGTGCCACTCCGCGGACCTGATGTTCGAGCTGGCCCGTCTTTTCGATCCCTCGTTGCGCATCGAGTCCTATGCGGGTCCGTTGCCGTTTCCGGCGCCCGTGCTGGAGAGCGCGCGATCGATGCGCGCCGCCGTGCCCGCGGGAACCAAGGTGCTCGTCGTGCACGCCGACACCGACTGGGCCGAGAAACGGTGGCCCATCACCAGGTTCATCGATCTGCTGGACCGGTTCCTGGCGCTGCACCGTGACTATGTGGTCTGGGTCGTCGGGATGGGACACGAGGAACTCAACGTCGGCCGCGAGGGCGACCGCGTCTTCCCGCATCTCGGGCTACCGCTGGACCTGACGATGGCCATGGTCGCCAACGCGGACCTCTTCCTCGGGGTCGATTCGTCCATGCTGCATGCCGCCGATCTGGCGCGGGTTCCCGGCGTCGGCCTCTTCGGCCCGACGCGGGCCGCCACGTGGGGCTTCCGCTTCGGCCCGCACCGGCATGTCGACGCCCCGACCATGGCCGAGGTCACGGTCGGGGATGCGCTGGACGCGATGAACGACCTTGCCGACGAGCGGATTTAACCCGACGCAGGTCCGCCTCAACGGCGCTCCGCCCCGGCATCGGTGGGGCCGCCGCGATCGAGGCCCGCTCAAATTGGCGCTGCCCCACGGCTCCCGGGCGGTTTAAGCTCGGGCCAAGGATGGTGTCAGGTTGAGCGAATTCACGGTTCTCCAGGACGGGCACTCGGTACGAGTCCAGCCCGGCCTGCTGAATGATCTGCTGCGGGCGGAACGGCCCACGGTCTATTTCTCCACGCTCATCGGGGATTCGGTGCTGACGCTGCCCACGCTGCGGGCGCTGGGCGAGATGTTCGACGCCCCACTCACTTTGCTTTGCCCCAAAATCGCCTTCGACCTCTGCTTCCGCGAGGTCGAATCGCGTCTGGTGGACATCACGGGATCGCCCCCGGTGGGCCCGGCGCTGGGGCCGCCGTCGAACCGCGGCCTCGATTACGACACCCTGGCGGCGGAGATCGGCCCCGTCGACGTCTTCATCAACGCAGTGCCGTGGGATGTCCCGTCGAACGTTTTCGTTCGTCCCCTTCGGCAACGACTGGCGCCCACGACCAGCATCGGTTTTCCAACCGGAGACACCTACGACGTCGTGATCCCCAGGGACGTGCCGCACTCGGCCGACCTGACGTTCAAATTGGCGCGCCTGTTCGATCCGTCCGCCCGGATCGAGACGTATGCCCGGCCGGTGCCCATCCCACCCGCCGCCCAAGAGCAGGTTCGAGCCATCCGTGCCGCGCTGCCGCCGGGCGTCAAGGTGCTCGCCGTGCACGCCGACACCACCTGGGCCAAGAAGCGATGGCCGGTTACCAGGTTTGTCGACTTGCTGGACCGGTTCCTGGCGCGTCATCGCGATTTCGTGGCGTGGGTGGTCGGAATGGGGGACGAGGATCTCGATGTCGGTCGCGAGAGCGACCGCGTCTTTTCGCACCTCGGGTTGCCGCTCGACGTTGCGATGGGGATGGTCAGCGGCGCAGACCTTTTCGTCGGTGTCGACTCCTGCATGTTGCACGCCGCCGACCTGGCCCGGGTTCCCGGTGTGGGCCTCTTCAGCCCGACGCGGCCCGCGGTCTGGGGGTTCAGATTCGCGCCCCACCGGCACGTCTACGGAGGCAGCATGGCGGACATCACGGTGGACGAGGTGCTCGAGGCGATGGAAGGCCTCGTCGGTGCCTCGACGCCAGCCCGCAACGGCAGGCCTGCGGTGGCACCGCCCGAAACGCCCGAGGGTGAGCTCCTGTCAGCCGTGCGACGCTTCCACGACAGCGCCGTGTCATGGCACGGCGAGGAACCCCAAGGCTCCCCCGAGGGCGGCAGCGTCGCAACGACCGCGCTTCGCCTGCACACGATGAATTTCGGCCTGTGGCATCACGAAGACGCGGTTCGGCGTCCCGGCGTGGACGACCACGAGGTGGCCCGGATCAAGCGTCGCATCGACGACCTCAACGCGCGGCGCAACGCGGCCATCGAAGAGATCGACGCGACCCTGCTGGGCAGCCTCGGACCGAATCCGACCGCGCCGCTGCACACGGAGACGCCCGGAACGATCGTCGACCGGCTTTCCGTTCTCGCGCTGCGGATCTCGCACACCGCGCCGGCCGAGGATCCGGATTCTCGCCGTTCGGTCCTCGAAGAGCAGTACGACGACCTCTTCGGCGGCCTCGAGCGGTTCCTGACCGGCTTGCGCGCCGGCGAACTCCGATTCAAGGTGTACCGGCAGTTCAAGGCCGCCGGGCATCGCGGTTACTGCGACCTGTACGAGACCCGGCAGGCGTGACGGCTGTGCACCTCCGGTGCGCGCCATCGTCAATACGCCGCCGCTTCCCACCAGTCTTTCCAATTCAGGAAGGGGTCCCTGTGTTCCTCGTACTGGAGGTGCAGCGCTAGCGAGGGAATCGGCGTGAACAGCGCTACCTGCTCCCGCCAGATCTTATTGATGGTGGACGCCTCGAAAATATGATTGGCCTGGCCGTAGGGCGTGCTCGAATAACGTGCAAGCCGTTCGAAAAGCGCCCAGTTCCTGCGCAGCGTCTCGATTTCCACCCAGCACGTATTGGTGGTGTGCGTGTTCGTGCGCCAGTGCCTCCGGGTGCCGTACAGCACCCGGCAATTCTCTTGGCTGAAAATCATCCCCCAATAGTTCTTGGGATCGTCATACGGATGCAGCGCGACTTCTTGTCCGCCGAACTTCTCTCTGAACAACTCATGCGCCTCGACCATCTCCTGGATGGCCGACGCGGTGTGCAGGTAGTCGTCCTCGACCAGGTAGACGACATCGCGGCCGTCGTCGCGAGCGCGAGAGAACGACGTCAAGCAGGAGGCGTTGTAACCGCGCTCTTCGAGAGGGACGAATTCGACCCGTTGTTCGCACTTTTCGAGGATGCGGTGCAGCGTCGCGACCACATCCGGCGACGAGTGATCGTCGAAGACCCGCAGGATGACGTCGGCGTCGGCCCGGTTGATCGCCGTCACCAACGACTGCGTACAGCGCAACATGATCTCACTCTTGGGAGCGCCGACGTAGCGGTGCGCGCCGTGCACGCTCGAGTCGGAATGCGTCTGTAGATGGATGTCGAGTTGCATGATCGCGGGTAGCTTAACGCGGCCCGGCGCCGTCGCATTGTTCCTGAGCGGCTCTGAAAATTGTTAGTGTTGCGCGGTGAGTCTGCTCTGGTTCACGAACGCTCCCGATGCCGGGGTAATGCGATACCACTCCGAATTGGACTGGCGACGAAATTTCGTGGGCGAACTCAAAATGCGTCAGGTCACCGTCGTGCTCGACGTCGGTGCCAACTCGGGGCAATATGCCCAGGGCATTCGGGAAGCCGGCTACGCGGGCCGCATTGTTTCCCTCGAACCGCTCTCGACGCCATTCTCCGTGTTGGAAAGGTCGGCCGCCCTGGACCCGGCATGGGATTGCCGCCAGTGCGCCCTGGGTGATCGCGATGACACGGTGCCGATGAACGTCGCGGGCAACGCGGGGCAGAGCAGTTCGCTGCTTCCGATGCTGAAAGCTCATCGCGACGCGTTGCCGTCGGCGAACTACATCGGCACCGAGGAGGTGGCCCTCCGTCGACTCGATTCCCTGGCGCCCGAGCTCTTGCTGCCCGACGACGTGGCAT
>NZ_LZJA01000054.1:0-51680 GCF_001666785.1 Mycobacterium sp. E3305
ACGAAGGCCTGGCCGGTGGGCCCGACTCCGGGGGCTTCACCGGTGCCGCGGGCGAACACCACCTGCACGTCCGGACACTGCGCGGACGCGGTGGGGATCACGGACCCGGCGAGGGCCGACGCGCCGAGACCCGACGCCGCAACCACTGCCGGAGCAAGGGAACGGATGAAGTGACGTGCGATCATGCCGCCGCTGATGCCCATACGAACGCCTCCCAAAACTGTCCCTATCGTAAAAAATATCTCGCCGTTTCCTGTATACCGAGGTACGGCGCGTCGCGCCGGATGAGCGGCGCGTGTCGACGCACCAAACGAATCCATTGTGCGCGCGCGGCGCGATGACGTCGCGTTACTGGGCCGGCTGCAAGGGACGGCCGGCCGGTTCGGCTACCGGTAACACCGCAGATTTGGCTCGGGGACAGAGGCTTTGGGGGCGGGGCGGTCGTTCGGCGCGACCGCCCCGGGAGGTCCGGTTGCGATGTCAGCAAGGTCACATGCTGGCAAACACGGGTGCGTCGTCTGGCTTCCTTTATTAGAGTTACGTAAGGGTAATGACAATTCTTTCTCAGTAAGCGCGGGGCGGGGAAGCACGGAGCGAGGTTGTGAACACGGACCGTTTGGACGCCGTCATCGTCGGCGCCGGCTTTGGCGGCATCGGTGCTGCGATCCAGCTCAAGCGTCTCGGGTATGACAACTTCGTCATCCTCGACCGCGAGGATGACCTGGGCGGCACCTGGCACGTCAACCACTACCCGGGGATCGCCGTCGACATCCCGTCGACCACCTACTCCTACTGGTTCGAGCCGAACCCGACGTGGTCGCGGCTGTTCGCGCCGGGCGCCGAGGTCAAGCAGTACGCCGCGGACGTCGCCGACAAGTACGACGTACGCCGTCACATGCGGTTCAACACGACCGTGGAAGGCGCCCAGTGGGATGAGGACGCCGAGGTCTGGCGGGTGACGCTGGCGGGTGGCGAAACGTTGTCCAGCCGCTTCCTGATCACCGCGACGGGCTTCCTGTCGCAGCCGCGCATGCCGGACATCGCGGGGATCGCGAGCTTCGAGGGCAAGGTGGTCCACACGACCGCGTGGGACCACGACTTTCGATACGAGGGGCGCCGGATCGCGGTCATCGGGACCGGCGCGTCCGCAGTGCAGGTGATCCCGGAGTTGGCCGAACAGGCTGGGGAATTGACCGTGTACCAGCGCACCGCGACGCATGTGCTGCCCAAGTTCGACTTTGAGTTTCCCCCCGCGGTGCGCGGCCTGTTCGCCCGGGTGCCGGTGGCGCAGCGGACGCTGCGGTGGGTGACCGACATCCTCCTCGAAATCATCATGGTCGTCGGGGCGCTGCACTTCCGGGAGTCCCGCGGTCGGGGGAACATCTCTGCATCCGACCTGGCCAAGATCAACCGATTCCGGTGGATCCGGGACAAGAAACTGCGCGCCAGGCTGACGCCGGACTACGACCTCGGCTGCAAGCGGCCAACCTTTTCCAACGGCTTCTACCGCGCGTTCACCAAGCCGAACGTGCACCTGGAGACCGACTCGATCGCGCGGATCGAGTCGGACGGCATCGTCACCGTCGACGGGCGCAAGACCGTCATCGACACCCTGGTCCTGGCGACCGGTTTCGACCTGTGGGAGGCCAACTTCCCGGCCATCGAGGTGGTCGGCCGCAAGGGCCGCAACCTGGGCAAGTGGTGGCGAGAGACCCGCTTCCAGGCCTACCAGGGCGTCTCGATGCCCTACTTCCCGAACTACCTGAGCCTGGCCAGCCCGTTCGCCTTCTCCGGGCTGTCCTTCTTCCACACCATCGAATACCAGATGCGGCACATGGACCGGCTGCTCGGCGAGGTCAAGCGCCGCGGTGCGACGACCTTCGAGGTGACCGAAGAGGCCAACGACCGATTCATGGAGCGGATGACCAAGCGGCTGGACAACACGGTGTTCTACGCCGGGAACTGCGCCACGTCGCGTTCGTACTACTTCAGCCCCAGCGGCGAGGCCTCGCTGCTGCGACCGACCTCGACGTTGAACTCGGTGCGGGAAGCCGCGACATTCCCGCTCAGCGACTACGTCATCGCCTAACGCCACGCCCGCCACACCAGCCCCGGCCGCCCCGACGGCGGAAGCGGGAGGGTGTTTGCCCGCCTCGTAGCGACAACGCCGGGGTAGGCGCGGTTGTCGCTGTGAGGCGGGCAGTTCGGCGTCCGTCTGCTTTCCCGTGACGGGTGAGGCGGGCGGGGCGCCAGCTTTTCGGCGAATCTCAGTTTGCCCCCGCAGTCGGCGGGGTAACCGAACAAGGCGCGATCCGTCCGCAACCGATGAAAGGCGGTGTGGCCCAATGGAAACACTGTGCCGTTGGTGCGCCTGCTTGGCGGCGCCCCTTGCGTTCGTGTTGGGCAACATGGACGCGCCCGCGCATTCGGTCGCCTACTCGCACGTAGAGCTCTCGGCCGCCGTACAGGTCAGCGACCGCTGACCGATCGTCTCGCCGTGGGCCGCTAGCGCATCGCCACACCAGCCTCTGGCCGGGCGCAAGCGGCCGGCTGCAAGTCCGCTTAACTTCCCGGGGAGGCCGGTGTGGCGAGCGGGACCGAGTGCGCCGTTACGCCGGCGGCAGCAGCACCGTGTCGATCATGTACACCGTCGCGTTGGCGGTCGGTACGCCGCCGCAGACCAGGCCCGCGTTGTTGACCCGCAGGCCGTTGCCCTGGCCGGTCACCGTGACGTTCGCGCCCTGAACGGTCTTATGCGAGCCGGCGACCTTGGCCGGACTCAGCTGGCCGGGCACCACGTGATAGGTCAGGATGCTGGTCAGCAACCTGGAATCCGTCTTCAGTTGGTCGATCGTCTGCGCCGGCAGCTTGCCGAATGCGGCGTCGGTCGGAGCGAAGACCGTGTACTGACCGTTGTTCAGCGTCTCGACCAGGTTGACATTCGGGTTCAGCTTGCCCGACAGCGCGGAGGTCAGGGTGGTCAACGCGGGGTTGTTGGACGCCGCCACCGCCACCGGAACCTGCGACATTCCCTCCACCGACGCCGGGCCGCTCGGGTTGGCGGCCGCGTAATCAGAGCACCCGGGGCCCACCAAATCGGCCGCCGCCGCATTGGGAGCGGTCACCACACCCAGACCCAGCATCGCCGCTACCGCGAACCCCTTCGCCGCCACCGACGTCCTGTGTGCCTTCATCGCCTTTGACTCCTTTGGTTGGTCCGACATTTGACAGCGATTCGGAGCCCGAACACCTTCGGATGGGTGCCGGGGCAGAAGTTTCTAGCCGTAGGTGAACGAATACACCTGCAGCCCTTGGTCGGGGTGACCTCGAGGGTTCTGATTGCAGGCGATCGCCGGAGACGATCTGATGTGACGTCGGCGGGCCGCCGATGGCAATGGCGACGGATCGTCCGTCCGGAAGAGTGGGCGGGTGGTCGAAAGTGGTTGTGCCGACGCCGCGGACGGGCCGCGATTTTCCGGGAGTCGTGCGCCGCTCAGCCGAGGGGCAGCGCGGCCAGGAACGTCCCCGTCGGACGTGGGGACCCGGTGCCCGGTTCGACGGTGAACGCCAGGCTGGTGGACGACCCCAGGTTGGTGAGCGTCGCGGTGGTCGACGGCGCCACCGCGGCGGTGCTCATCGTCCCGGCCGACGTCGGCCCCTTGTCGCTCAGCAGCCACATCTGGTAGACGGTCCCGGGTTTCGGCGGCGGGACGTTGTTCATCACCAGCACGCCGGCGTTGCGGTCGTGGGAAAAGACAACGGTCGCAGTGCCATTGCCGAGCGGGCCCGAGACGGTGCGCACGTCCGGGGCCGCGAACACCTGCTCGGCGATCGTGGACGGTGGATGGGGACGCAGCATTATCCCGATGCCGAATGCGGCGGCGCCGACCACCACCGCTGCCGCCCCGGCCCCCAAAAGGGCTGCGCGCCAACCGTATCTGCGTTCGTCTCGTGCGGGTATCGCCGCCAGCGTCGCGGCCCGCAAATGCGCCGGTGGTTCGACGGCCGTCGTCGCCGAGATGACCGCCAGCGTCTCGCGGACGGCACGGACTTCGTCGTCGAAGGCCGCCGCCACCGACCTCGGCGCGGCCGCCAGCCGCCGCTCGATGTCGGCCCGCTCCTCGTCGGACACGGCGTCCAACGCGTACGGCGTTGCCAGCTCGAGCAATTCGAATTCGTTCGGTTCCGTCATGGCACTTCCAGGCAGTTACGCAAGGCACGCAGCGCGTCGCGCATGCGCGACTTGACCGTCGACAGATTCGCCGCCAACCGGTCCGACACTTGGCTGTAGGTGAGTCCGTCGTAGTACGCCAACTGGATACACTCCCGCTGCGTGTCGGTCAACGCGCCCAGGCATTCGGCGACGCGGCGGCGCTCGTCGCCGGCGATCGCCGATTCGGCGACCACATCACTGGCGGGGTCGGCGCTGGCGGCGGCGTAGCGGGAATCCCGCCTGCCGGAAGCCTCCTCGGACCGCACCCGGTCGACGGCCCGCCGGTGCGCGATGGTCAGCAGCCAGGACAGCGCCGACCCCCTGCTGGAGTCGTAGTCCGGCGCCGTCCGCCACACCTCGCAGTAGACCTCCTGGGTGGTCTCCTCGCTGTAGCCGGAATCGCGCAGCACCCGCATGACCATGCCGTACACCCGACTTTTAGTGAGGTCGTAGACCGCGGCGAACGCGTCGCGGTCGCCGCGCGCGACCTGGTGCAGCAGCGCGTCCAGGTCCTTGCTGGGCGTGGGCGGTCCGGTCATCGATCGGTAGCCTAGCGCCCGGCGCGCCGCCGAAGGATCGAGTTTGTCGCCCTGCTGCGGCAACCCGATGCCGCAGCAGGGCGGCGGAGTGCCCGGAACTGTCCACGCTGGTGATTCGTAGCCGAATATCGCGCGGATGACGTCGACCCCGTTGTCGACGAAACACCCCGCTAGATCAGCTGGGCGACCGTCGTCACGCCGACGAGCAGCAAGACGGCGACCCCGACGATGTAGACCTGCCGCCGCGGCGTGACGCGCGGCGGAATGGGCCGCCGCTGCAGAACCCGCTGGCGCTGAACGGCGATCACGAACGTCGCCAACGCCACCGCGCCGGCGAGGCCGGCCGGGATGAAGGCGGCGGGCCCGACCGGGCCGTGCAGGTTCCTGATCATCAGCAGGGCGCCGTTGCCCAGAAACGCGAACGAGGTCCGCGTCCAGGCCAGGATCGTCCGCTCCACCGGGCCGCCCGGCGCGTCGGTCAATGCATCACCGCCTTGGCGATCACCAATCCGAGCGCGATGATCGCGACCAGCGTGAGCCCGATCGCGAGGTAGGTCGGCGAGGGATGCCGGGGCAGCGGCCGCCCGTGGCGCATGGCGTCATCCGCCTGCCGCCAGCGCAGCAGGCCCATCCCGCTGGTGAGGATCGCGAGCACCGCGAGCCCCACCGCCAGCACGCGGCGGGCGCCCGGGACGGCAAGCTCGGGGACCAACTGCACGAGCGCGACCGCCGCGGCGAGCAACCCCAGCGCGGTGCGCTGCCAGGCCAGGAAGGTCCGCTCGTTGGCGAAGGTGAACCGGTAGTCGGGCTCTTGATCGTCGGCGCAGTCGGTGTCGGCCACGACGCACATCGTTGCATGATGAAGGCTGTGGTCAAGGCTCTGCTGTTTGACGTGCAAGGCACGGCGACGGACTTTCATTCGACCGTCTGCGACGAGGCGCGGGGGATCAGCGCCGGGCGGCACCCGCAAGCGGACTGGCCCGAGGTGGTAAGGCGTTGGCGCGCAGGCTACTTCACGACGCTGGAGGCGGCGCGGTCCCGTCAGAGCGGGTGGGTGCCGGTGCACTCGGTGTATCGGCGCTCGCTCGACGCCGTCCTGGACGAGCGCGGCATCGCGTTCACCGAGGCCGAAAGGGACGAGCTGACGCAGGCCTGGCGGCGGCTCAAACCCTGGCCGGACGTGGTGCCCGGGCTGACGCGCCTGAAAGCCGGGTACACGCTGGCCACCCTGTCCAACGCCGACGTGTCGGCCGTCGTCGAGATCTCCAAGCGGGCGGGCTTGCCGTGGGATGCGGTCTTCGCCGCGGAGATGGCCGGGGTGTTCAAGCCCGACCCGGCCATCTATCGGATGGCCGCGACCTACCTCGGCCTCGAAACCGCCGAGATCATGATGGTGGCCAGCCACAAATACGACATCCGCGCCGCGGCCGCACTCGGATTCCGGACCGCCTTCGTCGCGCGCCCGATGGAGTTCGGGGCCGACGGCCAGGCCGACGTGGCCTATTCCGACGAGTTCGACGTCAACGCGTCCGACTTCTTGGACCTGGCGGCACAACTCGGCCGCTGATCAGCGGCGCGCCGACCCGGTCAGGGGTTGCCCGGTGGCGGACTGCAGCAGGCAGATGACGGTGCTGGGCGTGGGGTCCGCGCCGGTCCGGTCCTGGTTGGAGTCGATGAGAAACGTGATCGAGAACGGGCTGCCGTCGACGGATCGCCCGGTGTACGGGGCGAATCCGTCGTTGCAGTCCCTGTTGGCGACGATGGCGACGGCTTTGTCGACGGCCAAGGGGCCGCGCAGGTACACCTCGGCCAAATGTGGTGTGGCGCAGTCGACGGCGATGACGGTCACCCGGCTCAGGTCGATCGGCGGGAGGTCGGCCACGCAGTCGCCGACCTGCAGGTCGATCCACTTCACGGTGTGCGAGGTGGTGGGGGCGGCCGCGGCGCCGGGGCAGGCGGCCAGCATCGCCGCGACGGTCAGGCCGCCCAACGCGTAAAGGCCACGCATGCAGAGAGTCTAGGCACCCGTGAGCGCCGGGTCGGGCTTTTCCGACGACATCGACAGGAAGCCGCGCGCGCAGCGCGCGGCCAGCAGCCAGTTCGCCGGCTTCTTCATGTCCAGCCCGCCGAGCAGCTGTTTGATCATGGTCAGCGTGTCGAAGTAAATGCGTTCGCAGACAAGGGTTTCGGTGCCGTCGAAGACGAAGTAAGCGGTCATGCGGACCCGGAACCGGCTGCCGGTGGGCGGGACCTTGCCCAGGTAACCGCGATGGGTGCCCATCAACCAGAACTCGACGATCACCGCGTCGGCGCTGTGGCGCAGCGCGATGATCTCGTGGTCCTGGTCGGGAAAGGCGGTGCGCGTGTAGGTGTAGTAGTCGCGCACCGCCCTGTCGCCGTCGTGCACGATCATCTGCGGGATCAGCTCGTAGCGCGGATGCGGGAACGTCGCCAACACGTCGTCCCAGTCCTGGCGGACCTCGTCGTGGAAATGGTCGAGCACGAGCTTCTCGCGGGCGGCCAGCACCTCCGGGTTAGGAAACTCGGGAATCGTCATGCAGGTAACGATAAACCTGGTCGAGCAGACACAAACTCGCACAATTTTGCGGCGCTCAGTGCGAGTTTGCGTCTGCTCGCGGAGACCGGGGAGCGCTGCTACCGGGGCGGCGTCCAGGCGACCGGCAGGGCCTTGATGCCGTGGATGAACTGCGACAGCAGCCGCGCGGGCTCGTCGGTCGCGACGATGTCGGGTATCTCGCGGCGCAATTCGTCGAAGACGACCCGGATCTCGCGGCGGGCGAGGTTGGCGCCCAGGCAGAAATGCGCCCCGCCGCCGCCGAATCCGAAATGCGGGTTGGGGGAGCGCGCCACGTCGAACTGCCAGGGATTGGCGAACTTCGACTCGTCGCGGTTGGCCGAGTTGTACCACAGCACGGCCTTGTCTCCCTCGGCCAGCTTGGTGCCGCTGAGCTTGAAATCACGGGTCAGAGTCCGCCGCATGTAGACCACCGGCGACGCCCACCGCACGATCTCCTCGACGGCGGTCGGCGCCAGCCGGTCGAAGTTGGCCCACCACTTGTCCCGTTCGTCGGGGTAGCGGGACAGCGCCAGCACGCCGTGACTGATCGCGTTGCGCGTCGTCTCGTTGCCGGCTACCACCAGCAGGATGAAGAACGACGCGATCTCCGCCGACGACAGCCGTTCACCGTCGACCTCGGCCTCGACCAGGCTGGTGGTCAGGTCGTCGTGGTGATTGACGCGGCGGTCCTCGGCGAGCGCGGTCGCGTACGCGCCGATGTCCATCGAGATCTTCAGGAACTCGTCGAAGTCGGTCGTCAGGTCGGGGTCACCGAACCCGAGAATCACGTTGGTCCAGTGGAAGATTCGCTGATGGTCGTCCTCGGGGATGCCCATCATGTCGCAGATGATCTGCAGCGGCAGCGGCCCCGCGAGCTCGGTGACCAGATCGGCCTCGCCGTCGGGGTGATTGGCGATCAGCGACGCGACCAGCCGGCGGGCGCGCTCGCGCACTGACGCCTCGATGCGCGCCACCACCTTCGGGGTGAACGCGCGGCTGACGATCGAGCGCAGCCTTTGGTGCCGAGGATCGTCGAGCACGATCATCGACCCGAAGTACTCGGCGATCTCCGGCGCGTTGTCGTTGACCGTGATGTTGGGGGTGCTGCTGAAGATCTCCGGGTGACGGCTGGCGAAGTGCACGTCGTCGTGGCGGCTGAGCGACCAATAACCCTCGCCCGCCACGAATCCCTCCATCTCGATCGCGGGCCAGAACGACAGCGGGGCCTCGCGACGTAACGTGGCGAACGCGCCGTCGCGGAAGTCGTCGTCCAGACCCCAGAAGTCGAGCGAATCCAGATGGATGTCGGAGAGCGGGACCTCCGGCGGAGGCGCCCCGTTGGTTCGCGTCGCGATACCCGTCTTCAGACTCACAGGACCTCCGTTAATGGGTGCATACGGTCCGGCCGCCGGCCGACTGCGCGTCGGCGACGACGTTGCCGTCGAGCAGGATCCGGCAGCGGATGGGGCCGACCCCCTGCGCGCTGACCACGAACACCTGGCCCCCGAAGGCGGTGAATTCAGTCGACCACGGCAGCGGCGCATTCACCTGGTGCAGCTGTCCGTTGTCGGTCTGGTACGAGATGTACTGCGCGACGCCGGTACCGGTCACCTCGTAACGGGCCTGGGGCATCTGGGGGAGGGCGTGCGCCACGCCCGGGGCCGCCGCGACGGCGACGGCGAACAGGATCGAGAGCCCGCGCACATGCTTGGTCATGATTTGCATCGTGTCACCACACGCGGTGCTAGGGAAGGTTTCCGGCCAAGGCGACGGCCGGCCCGGTCTAGTGTGAGTCCCACGGGGGCTGGTACGGGAAGGTGAGTATGTCGGAACACGGTTCAAAACGTGTGGTGGTCTGGGGCACCGGCTTCGTCGGCAAGATGGTGATCGCCGAGATCGTCAAGCATCCGCTGTTCGAGTTGGTGGGTGTCGGCGTTAGCAATCCCGACAAGGTCGGCCGCGACGTCGGCGACATCTGCGGGCTGCCCGAGCCGGTGGGCATCAAGGCCACCGACGACGTCGACGCGCTGATCGCGCTGCAGCCCGACGCGCTGGTGCACTACGGCCCGACCGCGATGCACGCCAAGGACAACATCGCGCTGATCACCCGCTTCCTGCGGGCCGGCATCGACGTGTGCTCGACCGCGATGACCCCCTGGGTGTGGCCGACGATGCACCTCAACCCGCCGCAGTGGATCGCGCCCATCACCGAAGCCTGCGAGCTGGGGGAGTCGTCCTGCTTCACCACCGGCATCGACCCGGGGTTCGCCAACGACCTGTTCCCCATGACGCTGATGGGCCTGTGCTCGGAGGTGCGCCGGGTGCGCGCGTCCGAGCTGCTCGACTACACCAACTACGAGGGTGACTACGAGGTCGAGATGGGCATCGGCCGCGAACCCGAATACAGCCCGATGCTCGAAGACTCCAACATGTTGATCTTCGCGTGGGGCGCCACGGTCCCGATGATCGCCCATGCCGCGGGCATCATGCTCGATGAGATCACCACCACCTGGGACAAGTGGGTGACGCCCACCGAGCGGCACACCGTCAAGGGCGTCATCAAGGCCGGGCACGTCGCCGCCGTCCGGTTCACCATTAACGGAATCTACAAGGGCGACACCAGGATTCAGCTCGAGCACGTCAACCGCATCGGCCTGGACGCCGCCCCGGACTGGCCGTCCGGCCACGACAACGACGTCTACCGGGTGGACATCGAGGGCACGCCCAGCATCTTCCAGGAGACCGCGTTCCGGTTCACCGACGGCTCGGGCCGCGACGCGGCCACGGCCGGGTGCCTGGCGACCGGGATGCGCGCCCTCAACGCGGTGCCGGCCGTCAACGACCTGCGGCCGGGCTGGGTCACGCCGCTGGACCTCCCGCTGATCGCGGGAACCGGCAACATTCGCTGACGCGCCGCACAGCCGGCACCTAGGTTGCGCTGAGACGCGGTACAGGTTTCCGCGGCACAATAACGGCGAGCCGGTTTGCGAGTCGCTGAGGTTTGGGGTTGGGATACATGGCCGATGGAGCTGAGACCGCGCTGGGACTGTCGATCGGGGCCACCAACCTGGCGGCCGTCGCCCCCGGCCAGGCCATCACCCGCAAGCCCGTCCTGACGCTGTACCCCGAGCGCGCCCCCGAGGTCGGCATCCCCGCCGAGAACCCGCGGCTCAACCAGCCCGGCCTGGTGCTGACCGGGTTCGTCAACCGGGTCTCCGACCCCCGCGGCATCGTGGCGCCCGACGGCTCGGTGCACCGCGGCGAGCAACTGATCGCCGACGCCATGCGCGCGCTCGCCTACGCCGTCACCGGCGGGCGGCCCCTGCCCGAGAGCGTCGCCGTGACCTACCCCGCCCACTGGCCGTCCGCGGCGGTGGACGCGGTGGGCACGGCGCTGAGCTCGGTGGCCGAATGGTCCAACCGTGCCCGGCCCCTGCTGCTGATTCCCGACGCCGCCGCCACGCTCGTCGCCGTGCGCAACAACGCCGGCATCCCGGGCCGCGGCACGGTGGCGGTGTGCGACTTCGGCGGCACCGGCACCAGCGTCACCTTCCTGCGCGCCGACGGCGACTACCAGGCGCTGGCCCCGACCCTGCGGCTGCACGACTTCTCCGGCGACCTGATCGACCAGTCGCTGCTGAGCGCCGTCGTCGCCAACATGCCGAGCACCGCGTCCTTCGACCCGGCCGGCACCGTGGCGATCGGCTCGCTGAGCCGGCTGCGGACCGCGTGCCGAAACGCCAAGGAAGAGCTGTCGTTCAACACGGTCACCACGGTGGCCGACGGGCTGACCGGCGAAATCCGGGTCACCCGCGAGGAGCTCGACGACGCGATCCGCACCCCGCTGGACAGGTTCGTGGCCGTGTTGGAAAACGCGTTGGCGCGCAACGGGATTGAAGATCTGGTCGCGGTGGCCTCCGCCGGCGGCGGGGCGCACATCCCGTCGATCACCACCACGCTGTCGCAGTACTTCCGCGTCCCGGTCATCACCACGGCGCGCCCGGAACTGACGGCCGCCACCGGGGCCGCGCTGCGGGCGGCGCACGGGCCCGGGGAGGCGTTCGCGGCGGCGGCGACGGGGGCCGCCCCGGCCGCGCCCGTCACGGCGACGGCGCAGGCGGCTCCGGTGGGGTCTGAGAGGCCGACGGGGGCCGCGCCCGCCATTGACATCGACGAGCCGCGCGAGCGGCCGATCGCCAAGCGCAAGAACCGCCTGTTTCGGCTGCCGGTGCTGGCCGCGATCGTCGGCGGGGCGGCCGCGGTTGCGCTCGTGGGGACCGCGGTCACGATCGGCCTGACCTCCTCGAACGACTCGGCGAACACGCCGGCTCCGGGCGTGACCAGCAGTCGGGCGCCCGCTCCGCCGCCCAATACCGCGACGGCGCAGCCGCCGCCCCCGACGCAAGAGGCTCCGCCGCCGTCGAGCACGGACACCAACCCGCCGGCCAACACCGAGACGCCGTCCAGCAGCGTCCCGTCAGCCAAACCGCAGCAGGCGCCCCCACTCGCGGCCGGGCCCGCCCGTCCGGTGGCCCCGCGGATCCCCGAGGTGCCGCCCATCCCGCCGGTGCCGGGTCTCAACGAACCCATCCCGGGGCTGGACCGCGTCAATCAGATCGTGCAGGGGATCGCGGGCGACTTGGGCATCAGCGGCATCCCTCAATTCGGCCCGTAGCGCGGAACGGGCCGACGGGTCAACCCTTTTCGCCCTTGTTCTCGGCGGCCGCGGCCTCTTTGAGCTTCTCGTTGAGCTCCTTGTCCTTCTCGATCTGTTCCTTCAACGCCTGCTCGTCGCGCTCGTCGTCGGAATTTTCGGCCTTCGAGTCGGTACCCTCGGGAACCTCGTGCTTGGGATTGCCGTCCTCGTCCAGCCAGTCGTTGACGGCGGTGCCGGAAACGCTCCCGCCGGTGCCGGGGAGCACGATGGTCGGCTTCTCCTTATAGGCCTCCATCATCTCGGCGGCCTTCGCTTTATCGTCCTCGTCAGGCTCGGGCTTTTCCGTCAGCTTCTGATCGGTGTCCTCGTCAGCCGACTTGAGATCGGCGTCCTGGTCAGCCGACTTGTCGTCCTGCACGCTCATGCAATAACCCCCTCGCAATCGCAGGTCGCGATTGTCGGGGGTTACCCGTTGCCGGGATGTGTCGAAACTCTCACGCGCCGGATCGTTCGCGTTTGACCAGCTCGACCAAGGCCAGGGGGATTCGCATCGGCTCGGGTGCGCTTGCCAGCCGAACCGCGACCGCGCGCTCGAGCTGATCGACGAACTCGCGGGCCCGCGCGTCGTCGACCCCGCCGTCCAGCCCGCGCACCAGGGCGGGAAACAGCGCCGCGCGGGCGAAGGCAGCCCACTGCGCGCCGAAGGCCTCGGCGTCGCGGTCGGCTTGAAAGCGGGCCCAGAATCGGTCCTCGGCGTTGAACATCTCCAGCTGGTCGATCGTCAGGCCCTCGAAGCGCCCACTGGGCGCGAACGGGGCGCGGAAGTCCTTCTCGCCGCGGGCGAAGGTGGGAATGGTCATCCGCCGCGCCTCGTCCTCGCGCACCAGGCCGTCGCGCACGCGCTCCCGCAGCCCCTCGAGCATCGCGTCGATCAGCGTCGGGAACCCCGTCGTGCCGTCTTCGTCGAGCGCGATCGTCATCACCACCAGCCGACCCTCGGGGGCCAGCTCGCGGCCCCGGAACGCGACGAAGTTGTGCCAGTCCAGCGCCGCGCGCTCGGCGTACGCCGAGCGCGCCGCGGCGTCGCTGCTGTAGGCGACGTGCACGTGATCGTGCACCTCCCCGGGCATCGCGCTCAGCCACTGCGTCGCCCACGACGACCAGCCGAGGTTGACCGTCTTGGACGGCACGATCTGGTCGTAGAACGAACGGCCGATCGACGACGCGAACGTCGCGTTGTCGAGCTGCAGGTAGCTCTCCGGGTCGTCTACCAGGGTGTGGAAGAGCGCCGAGAAGTCGTTGTCCGGTATGTCGGTGTGCGCCACCAGGATTGCGTGGTCGTGACGGGTACGGCGGCGCAGCACCGCGATGGCGGCCGCGAGGGGCTTCAGCGAATTGTGGCCGTTGGCGGCGCCGTAGTCGGCGATGACGATGGGCTGCGGCGGCTTGGGCAGCGCCACCTGCTCGGCGGCGCGCTCGAACATCGCGATGGCCGGCGCCAGCCCGGCGGCCTGCAGCCGCGACGACTGGGTGTAAACGGGCTCGGGCCGAACCACAATGCTCGATTCGGGCATCCTTGGCTCAGGCCGCATGTCCCAACGATAGTCGTCAGTCCGGCTTCGGGTAGCTGACGCCGGTGAGCCGCTCGGAAAGCTCCCAAAGTCGTTGGCAGTCAGCCTCGTTGCGGGCCGGCGCCGGGACCTTGGCCGGCCGGACGCCGCCGCCGGCCAGCTCCTGAAACCCGCGGGGCCCGTAGAACGCGCCGCCCTCGGCGTGCGGGGCTGCCGCCGCGTACAGCGCAGGCAGGATTCCCTCGTCGATCTCCTGCCACAGAAACGGCGTGAAGCGCCAGGACGCCTTGTACAGCCGCTCCATCAGCGCGGGCTTCTCCCGGCCGTGCGAGGGCCCGGCGATCTGCAGGTTGGTCTTGGTCAGGCCAGGGTGCGCGGCGTTGGACACGATGCCCCAACCGCCCGCGCGGCTGCGCCGGTCCAGCTCGAGGGCGAACATCAGCACCGCGAGCTTCGACTGGCCGTATGCCGACATCGCCGCGTAGGACTTCTCGAAATTCGGGTCGTCGAAGTGGATCTTGCCGCTTTGGCGGGCCGCCAGGCTGCTCAGCGAGACGACGCGCGCCTTGCCGGCGGTGCGCAGCAGCGGCAGCACGTGCCCGGTCAGCGCGAAGTGCCCGAGATGGTTGCTGCCGAACTGCAATTCGAAGCCGTCGGCGGTGGTGTCGCGTTCCGGCGGCGTCATGACGCCGGCGTTGTTGATCAGGATGTCGATCGGGCGGCCCTCGGCGTTGAGTTGTTCACCCAGCGCGGCGACGGAGGCCAGCGACGACAGGTCCAGCGCGGCGATGGTCAGCTTCGCGTCCGGCACCGTCTTGCGGATTTGCTCGATCGCCTTCTCGCCCTTGGCGCGGTTGCGGATCGCCATCACGACGTCGGCGCCGGCGGCCGCGAGCCGGCGGGCCAGACCGAACCCCAGGCCGCTGTTGGCACCCGTGACGATAGCCAGCTTGCCGGACAGGTCGGGGACCGTGGCGACGAGATCGTTGGCCATGCGTATCACTCCTTACCGGTTTCACCCGGCTCCCAGTGTGCGCCGTCTGCCGTCGCGGTGACACACTGCCTGGATGAGCAGCCGACGGCTCGCGAAGATTTCGCTGGCCGCTGCCATCGTCGTGATGGTCGTATCGGTGGGCGGCTTCATCGCCGCCCTGGTGCTCAACGCCTTCTTTCTGGACAAATACAACGCCTACGGCGAGGTGCCCGTCCCCGGGTCGGGCAGCCTCTACCTGCCCGCCGGTGATGTCACCATCAGCCTGCATACGGTCGTCATCAGCGGCCCCGACCGCGGGCTGCCGGTGCCGCCGCTGGGCGTCACGATCGCGCCGCCCGACGGCGTGGCGCAGCCCGTCGTGACCGAGAGCATCGGGACGACGACGACGGTCAACAACGACGCACACGTGCGGGTGTGGGTCGCCCGCGTCGCGTCGAGCGGCACCTACAACATCACGACCGACGGACAGGTCAACGGGTACATCGACCCGCGACTGGCCTTCGGCCACAAGAGTTCCTACGGCTTTGCGGTGTGGCTGTTCGTCGCCACGTTCGTGGTGGGCCTGGCCGGATCGGTGTTGTCGGGCCGGTGGCTGAGCCGCACCCGCCGCCGGGCCGTTGTGGCGGCGAATCCCTACTACGGGGCGCCGGTCGTGACCGCCGCGCCCGTCGAGCCGACCGACGAGGGGGTGCGCCTGGAGCGGCTCAAAACCATTGCGGCGCTGCGTGACTCGGGGGCGCTGACCCAGGAGGAGTTCGAGGCCGAGAAGCGGCGGATCCTCGAGGGGCAATAGCCCGCCTGTCCGCGACCATTAGGCGACTTTCGGATTTGATATCGCCGGCGTTATCAAATCCGGCGGCGGCATGGTGGTAGGAAACCGTTGCGCGTGTGACGGATGTGGCCGCCAGGGCGCGCGAACGCTCAGTGGCCCCGGGCCACCCACTCCTCGTAGTGCACGATCTCGTCGCCGATCGTGGTGTCATCGCCGTGGCCGGTGTGCACCAGCGTCTCGCCGGGCAATTTGCCCAACCGCTCGGAGATCGACTGCAGGATCGTCGGGAAATCCGAATAGGAGCGGCCGGTCGCACCCGGGCCGCCGGAGAACAGGGTGTCGCCGCTGAACACCACGCCCAGGTCGTGCGAATACCAGCACACCGATCCGGGCGAGTGGCCCGGGGTGTGCAACGCGCGCAGCTCGGTCCCTCCGATCTTGACCGTCTCGCCATCGGACACGGAGCGGAACTCCTTGTCGGGGTGCGTCATTCGCCA
Organism: Mycobacterium sp. E3305; assembly: GCF_001666785.1. Classification (NCBI taxonomy): domain Bacteria; kingdom Bacillati; phylum Actinomycetota; class Actinomycetes; order Mycobacteriales; family Mycobacteriaceae; genus Mycobacterium; species Mycobacterium sp. E3305. The sequence continues at coordinate 15,822 of NZ_LZJA01000054.1, forward strand.
CAGGACCTCGTCGGCCGGGTGCAGCAGCACCGGCGCGTCGAGCGCCTCGCCCAGTTCCGGCGCGACCGTCACGTGGTCGTTGTGGCCGTGCGTGCACACCACCGCGACCACGTGCCGGCCGTCCACGGCCTCGATGATCGGCTCGGCCGTGTGAGCGGCGTCGAACACCACGACGTTGGAGTTGTCACCGATCAGCCAGATGTTGTTGTCGACTTCCCAACTGCCGCCGTCCAGTTCGAACGTGCCGTGGGTGACCACCTTCTGGATCTCGACCATTAGAGCACCACCACCGAACGCAACACCTTGCCCCCGTGCATCTTGTGGAAGGCCTCCTCGACGTCGCCGAGGCCGATGCGCTCGGAGACGAACTGCTCCAGCGGGAGCCGGCCCTGCAAATACAGATCGATCAGCGTCGGGAAGTCGCGTTCCGGTAGGCAATCGCCGTACCACGACGACTTCAGCGACCCGCCGTGGCTGAAGAAGTCGATCAGCGGCATCTCCAGCTTCATGTCGGGCGTCGGAACCCCCACCAGCACAACGGTGCCCGCGAGGTCGCGGGCGTAAAAGGCCTGCTTCCAGGTCTCGGGCCGGCCGACCGCATCGATCGCCACGTTCACCCCGAACCCGTCGGTGAGGTCCTGAATGGCCTCGACGACATCGGCCTGGCGGGCGTTGACGGTGTGGGTGGCGCCGAATTTACGGGCCCATTCCAGCTTGGTGTCGTCGGTGTCGACCGCGATGATCCGCCGGGCCCCGACCAGCGCGGCCCCGGCGATCGCGGCGTCCCCGACCCCGCCGCAGCCGATCACCGCGACCGTGTCGTCGCGGGTGACGCCGCCGGTGTTGATCGCCGCGCCGATGCCGGCCATCACCCCGCAGCCGAGCAGGCCCGCGACGGCCGGGTCGGCGGCGGGATCGACCTTGGTGCACTGCCCGGCGTGCACCAGCGTCTTGTCGGCGAACGCCCCGATGCCCAGCGCGGGCGTCAGTTCCGTGCCGTCGGTCAGCGTCATCTTCTGCGAGGCGTTGAACGTGTCGAAACACAGGTGAGGGCGGCCGCGTTTGCAGGCCCGGCACTGGCCGCAGACGGCCCGCCAGTTCAGGATCACGAAGTCGCCCGGCTCCACCGCCGTCACGCCCGGCCCGACGGCCTCGACCCGGCCGGCGGCCTCGTGGCCGAGCAGGAACGGGTACTCGTCGTTGATGCCGCCCTCGCGGTAGGTCAGGTCGGTATGGCACACCCCGCAGGCGATGACGTCCACCAGGGCCTCACCGGGCCCCGGGTCGGGGACGACGATGTCGACCAGCTCGACGGGCTCGCCCTTCTTTCGTGAAATCACGCCGCGCACTGTCTGACTCATGGCCACCAAACTACGGTGTACCGTCGCTGACCATGCGCGCCGGGGACGATGCAGTGGGACCCCCACCCGCTTGCGGGGAACGAAACGAAGAGGAGCGGCGCAGATGAACGCAGCACCCGAGACCGCCTCGGAAACCAGCGACGAATTCACCGAACGAATCGCCGCGGCCATCGACGGCGCCAGCCTGACCCTGCTGCTGAGCATCGGGCACCAGACCGGTCTGCTCGACACGATGTCCGGGCTCGCGCCGGCCACCAGCGCCGAGATCGCCGAGGCGGCCGGCCTCAACGAGCGCTACGTGCGCGAGTGGCTGGCCGGCATGACGACCGCGCACGTCGTCGACTATGACGCCGAGACCGCGACCTACTCGCTGCCCGCGCACCGTGCCGGCGTGCTGACCCGGGCCGCCGGCCCGGACAACCTCGCCCTGGTGACCCTGTTCGTCCCGCTGCTCGCCGAGGTCGAACAGAAGATCATCGGCTGCTTCCGCGACGGCGGCGGACTGCACTACAGCGAGTTCCCCCGCTTCCACGCGCTGATGGCCGAGCAGAGCGGGGTGGTGTACGACACCGCCCTGGTCGACGTGGTGCTGCCGTTGGTGGACGGCCTCGTCGAACGCCTGCGGGACGGGGCCGACGTCGCGGACTTCGGCTGCGGCAGCGGCCACGCGATCAACGTGATGGCGCGTGCGTTCCCCGCCAGCCGCTTCACCGGCATCGACTTCTCCGACGAGGCGATCGCCGTCGGCGCCCGCGAGGCGGCCGACCTCGGGCTGGCGAACGCGACCTTCGAGAGTCACAACCTGGCCGAGTTGGACAAGGTCGAGGCCTACGACGTCATCACCGTGTTCGACGCCATCCACGACCAGGCCCAGCCCGCGCAGGTGCTGGAGAACATCTACCGCGCCCTGCGGCCCGGCGGCGTGCTGCTGATGGCCGACATCAAGGCGTCGAGCCGCCTCGAGGACAACGTCGGCGTTCCGATGAGCACCTACCTGTACACGACGTCGCTGATGCACTGCATGACGGTGTCGTTGGCGCTGGACGGCGCCGGGCTGGGCACGGCGTGGGGGACGCAGCTGGCCACCGCGATGCTGGCCGACGCCGGATTCGGCGACGTGCGGGTCGCCGAGATCGAGTCCGACCCGATCAACAACTACTACATCGCCCGAAAGTGATGGCGGCCCTCGACGCTCTGCGGGATTGGCCAGTCGAGGCCGCCGCCGCGGCGGTGATCGGACCCGACGGCGTGCTGGCCGGTCACGGCGACACCGAGCGGGTGTTCGTGCTGGCTTCGGTGACCAAGCCGCTGGTGGCCCGCGCGGTGCAGGTCGCCGTCGAAGAGGGCGTGGTCGACCTGAGCACCGCGGCCGGCCCGCCCGGGGCCACCGTGCGCCATCTGCTGGCGCACGCGTCGGGGCTGGCGTTGCAGAACGACCACGTGCTCGCCGCCCCCGGCGCGCGGCGCATCTACTCCAACCACGGCTTCACCGTGCTGGCCGAGACCGTGGAGCGCGAATCGGGCATCGAATTCGGCCGCTACCTGACCGAGGCGGTGTTCCAGCCGCTCGGGATGGCTTCCACCCGGCTGGGCGGCGGCGCGGCGGCGGCGGGGTTCGGGGCGGTGTCCACGGTGGCTGACCTGGCGAAATTCGCCGGCGACCTGCTGCGGCCGGTGACTGTCTCCGCCGAGCTGCACGCCGAGGCGACGACGGTGCAGTTTCCCGGCTTGGACGGCGTGCTGCCCGGCTACGGCGTCCAGCGGCCCAACGACTGGGGGCTGGGCTTCGAGATTCGGGACGCCAAATCGCCGCACTGGACCGGCGCGCACAACTCGCCGCGCACCTACGGCCATTTCGGCCAGGCGGGTGGGTTCATCTGGGCAGATCCCGAACGGGAGCTGGCGCTGGTGGCCCTGACCAACCGCGATTTCGGGGAGTGGGCGCTGCAGCCGTGGCCGGCGTTCTCGGACGCCGTGGTCGCGGAATACGGCTGAGAAAAAATGCACACTAGCGCAACACGGGTATCACAAGGCACAATAGACACGCACGACACACAAAATAGTTAGACATCCTGCTTGCCAGGTCCCGCCAGGTCGTTGGGGAAGACGTCCCTCGCGGAACCGAAGGAGCAGGAAATGCGTGCGTCGAATCAATTCGCCGACGTGACGACTGGCGTGGTGTACGTGCACGCCTCGCCCGCGGCGGTGTGCCCGCATGTCGAGTGGGCGTTGTCGTCGACCCTTGGGGCGAAGGCGAACCTCACGTGGACCCCGCAGCCGGCCATGCCCGGACAGCTGCGGGCGGTCACCAACTGGGTCGGGCCGGTGGGCACCGGCGCCCGGCTGGCCAACGCCCTGCGGTCGTGGTCGGTGCTGCGGTTCGAGGTCACCGAGGACCCCAGCCCCGGAGTCGACGGCCAGCGGTTCAGCCACACCCCGCAGCTCGGCCTGTGGAGCGGGGCGATGAGCGCCAACGGCGACGTGATGGTCGGGGAGATGCGGCTGCGGGCGCTGATGTCGCAGGGCGCCGACACCCTGGCCGCCGAGCTGGACACCGTGCTGGGAACGGCGTGGGACGACGCCCTGGAGGCCTACCGCGACGGCGGCGAGGTCGGCGAGGTGACCTGGCTCAGCCGCGGCGTCGGCTAGGTCTCCGCGGGAATGTGCGACGTCCGGATTTGATATCGCGGGCGATATCAAATCCGGCGGCCCGCTATTGGTCCCCGGCCCGGCGCAGGATCCGCAGCGCCCCCGCAACCGCGCTGATCTCCGCGGGCAGCGCGCAGGCGAAGTCGCCGTCGGCGTAGACGTTGATGCCGGGGCACTCGACGTGAATGGATCGGGCCCGCGTCGTGCTCACCTCGGCGAGGTCGATGTGGGTGCCCTTCATGACGGTGGGGAACAGGCGGACCAGCTTGGTGCGCGACGCCTCGTGCACCATCGTGATGTCGAGCAGGCCGTCGGTGGGGTCGGCGTGCGGGCAGATCAGCATGCCCCCGCCGTAGCTGCGGGTGTTGCCGAAGGCCGCCAGCGTGATGTCGGCGTCGATCTCGCGCGTCCCGTCGAGCACCATGCGGAAGGGCAGGAGCCGCAGCTGCGATAGCTCGGCGAGCATCGCGACGTAGTACCGCAACCGCCCGTGCGGCCAGCGCATCCGGTTGGCCCGGTCGGTCACCAGCGAGTCGAATCCGGTGGCCGCCACGGTGCCGAACCACTTCGTGGCCCCGTCGCTGTTGCGGATGCGGCCCAGATCGATCGTCTGGGTGAAACCTTCGACGATGATGTCCGCCGCGGCCTCGGGATCCTTGGTGGGAAGCCCGAATTCGCGGGCGTGGTCGTTGCCGGTCCCGGCCGCCACGATGCCGATCGGCACGTCGGTGCCCGCGAGCACCTGCAGCGCGTTGGAGACGACGCCGTCCCCGCCGGTCACCATTACCGCGTCGGCGCCCTTTTCCAGCGCGGCGCCCACCAGGTACCGCGCGTCTTGCGCGTCGTCGCCGATGATCTCGACGACCTCGACCCCGCGGTGGTGCAGCCGCGCGATCGCGAGCTGCGCCGCCCGGATCGCGGCGCCATGCCCCGAGACGGGATTGGTCAGCGCGATCACCTTCGCGATCTCGCGCCGGGTCATGGAATCAGCTTGCCCGGGTTGAGGATTCCGGCCGGGTCCAGGGTGGCCTTCACCGCGCGCAGCACCTGCACGCCCAGCTCGCCCACCTCGTCGCCCATCCAGGGGCGGTGGTCGGCGCCGACCGCATGGTGGTGGGTGATGGTCCCGCCGGTGGCCATGATCGCGTCGCACGCGGCCTTCTTGGCGGCCCACCATTGTTCGATCGGGTTGCCGCGCTGCCCGGCGACGACGGTGAAGTACAGCGACGCCCCGGTCGGGTAGACGTGCGAGATGTGGCACATCACCAACGCGGGCGTGCCGCTCGCGGCCAGAGCGTCCGTAAGCGCTTGCGTCACAGCGGCTTTGAGGGCCGCAACATTGGACCAGTCGGTGGCCGTCTCGAGCGTCTCGCACAGCGCGCCCGCCGACAGCAGCGAATCGCGCAGGTACGGCGCGCCGAAGCGCCCGTGCTCCCACGCCCGCGCCGGCGCTTCGCCCAGCGAGGTTCCGCCCTGCGCCGCCAGCAGGGCGCTGGTTTCGGCGTGCCGGCTTTCGACGTGTTCCTCGGTGCCTTCGAACACGGTGATGCCCAGGCAACCGCCGGTGATCTGGCTTTCCCCGATGGACTCGGTGGTGGCCAGGTTGACCCCGGTCTCGGCCTCGTCGGAAAGCCGGATGACCGTGGGGCCGGTCGCGGTTTGGGTGACGGCGCGCAGGGCTGCGGCGCCGGTCTCGAAGTCGGGGAAGGACCACGCCTCGTAGCGGACGGCCGCCGGGACCCGGTGCACGCGCAGCCGCACCCGGGTGATGACGCCGAAGACGCCCTCGGACCCGATCATCAGCTGGCGCAGGTCGGGGCCGGCCGCGGACTCGGGCGCGCGGCCCAGGTCCAGGGTGCCCACCGGCGTGACCACCCGCAGGCCGCGCACCATGTCGTTGAAGCGGCCGTAGCCCGCCGAGTCCTGCCCGGACGAGCGCGTGGCGGCGAAGCCGCCGATCGTCGCGTATTCGAAGCTCTGCGGGAAATGCCCGAGCGAAAAACCTTGGGCGCCAAGCATGCGTTCGGCATCCGGCCCGGTGACGCCGGCCCCGAACACGGCCTGGCCGGACACCTCGTCGAGGGAGAACAGTTGGTCGAGGCGGCGCAGGTCGAGCGACACCACGGCGGGGAACTCGCCGCGAATGGGATCCAGGCCGCCGACCACACTGGTGCCGCCGCCGAACGGAACCACGGCGATGTGGTGGTGGGAGCAGTAGCGCAGGATCGTGGCGACGGCGTCCTCGTCACCGGGCAGCAAGACCGCGTCGGGCGCGTCCTGCACGCCGGCGTCCTTGCGGCGCAGCAGATCGAGCGTGGACTTGCCGCCGGCGTGCAGCAGCCGGTCCCGGTCGTCGGTGCGGCAGTACTCGGCGCCGACGAGCTCGGCCAGCGCGTCGCGATGGGCCTGCGAGAGCGCCGACGGGCGCAGGCGCACCTGATCGGGTTGCAGCTCGGCGGCGCCGGAATCCTGCACGCCGACGGCCTGTTCCAGCAGCGTCCGGATGCCCTCGGAGAGCGGCTTGGCCGCGGCCGGATCCCCCCACGCGTTCCATTTCATCGGGGGGAGCAGGCCCTCGGGTTGCGTCATGCGTTACAGTATTACACATGCTGTCAACCAGTAACGCACGCGTCCCGGTGGACACGGGGGAGCGCATCCTCGCGGCGGCGGCCAGCTGCGTGGTCGACTTCGGGGTGGACCGGGTGACCCTGGCCGAGATCGCGCGACGTGCCGGCGTCAGCAGGCCCACGGTGTACCGGCGCTGGCCGGACACCCCGTCGATCGTCGCGGCGCTGTTGACCCGCCACGTCACCGAGGTGATGCGGGACGCGCCGCTGCTCGGTGACGACCGGGAATCCCTTGTGCGACAGATCGTTACGGTGGCCAACCTGCTGCGTCGCGACCGCCTCGTCATGTCGGTGCTGCACTCCGAACTCGCGCCGATCTACATCACCGAGCGGCTCGGGACCAGCCAGCACATGCTGATCGACGCCCTCGCCGCCCGGCTGCGGGTGGCCCAGCGGAACGGCAGCGTGCGCGCCGGCGACCCCGTCCAGATGGCCACCATGGTGTTGCTGATCGCCCAGTCGACCATTCAGTCGGCGCAGATCGTCGAACCCCTCCTCGACGCCGACACGCTGGCCGTCGAACTCGCCTACTCGCTGAACGGATACCTGTCGTGATACCCGACCCCACCGCGCTGAACGCCGCCCGCCGCGAGGCGGACCTGACTGCCCTGGCCGACGGCGAGCCGCTGGACGTCGTCGTGATCGGCGGCGGCATCACCGGCGCCGGCATCGCCCTGGACGCCGCGGCGCGCGGGCTGCGGGTGGCGCTGGTGGAGAAGCACGACCTCGCCTTCGGCACCAGCCGGTGGAGCTCCAAATTGGTGCACGGCGGGCTGCGTTACCTCGCGACCGGCAACGCGGGGATCGCCCGCCGCAGCGCCCTCGAGCGCGGAATCCTGATGGGCCGCAACGCCCCCCACCTGGTTCACGCGATGCCGCAAGTGGTTCCGCTCCTGCCCTCGATGAGCCGGGGCAAGCGCGCGCTGGTGCGCGCGGGGTTCCTGGCGGGCGACGCGCTGCGGATGCTTGCGGGCACGTCGTCGTCGATATTGCCGCGGTCGCGCCGGATCTCACCGGAGCGCGTCGTGCAGCTGGCGCCCACCGTTCGGCGCGCGGGGCTGGACGGCGGGCTGCTGGCCTACGACGGGCAGTTGATCGACGACGCCCGCCTGGTCACCGCGGTCGCGCGCACCGCGGCGCAGCACGGCGCACGGATCCTGACCTACGTGGCGGCGTCGAGGGCCACCGGCACCTCGGTGCGGCTGACCGACCAGCGCACGGGACAGTCGTTCGACGTCGCGGCGCGGGCGGTCATCAACGCCGCCGGGGTGTGGGCCGCGGAGATCGACGGCCTGCTGCGGCTGCGGCCCAGCCGCGGAACGCATCTGGTTTTCGACGCCGAAGCGTTCGGGAATCCCACTGCGGCGCTGACGATTCCGATCCCCGGCGAGCTCAACCGGTTCGTCTTCGCCATGCCCGAGCAGCTGGGCCGGGTCTATCTGGGGCTGACCGACGAAGCCGCCCCCGGCCCGATTCCGGATGTGCCCACACCGTCGGCCGACGAGGTCACGTTCCTGCTCGACACGGTCAACACCGCGTTGGGGGTCGCGCTCGGGCCGGCCGAAGTCATCGGCGCCTACGCGGGGCTGCGGCCGCTGATCGACACCGGCGAGGGCCGCACCGCCGACGTCTCGCGCGAGCACGCCGTCGTGGAGTCGGCGTCCGGGATCATCAGCGTGATCGGCGGCAAATTGACCGAGTACCGCTACATGGCGCAAGACGTGCTGGACCGCGCCGTCGGCCTTCGGCGCCTGCCCGCCGCGAAGTGCCGGACCCACGACCTGCCGCTGGTCGGGGCGCCCGCCAATCCGGGACCGCCGGGCTCCGGCCCGGTCGCCGGGTTGCCGGACTCGCTGGTGCGGCGGTACGGCGCCGAGGCCGCCAAGGTCGTGGCCACCGCCACGTGTAAGCGCCCGACCGAGCCGGTCGCCGAGGGCATCGACGTCACCCGGGCGGAATTCGAGTACGCCATCACCCATGAGGGCGCGCTGGACGTCTCCGACATCGTGGACCGGCGGACCCGCATCGGCCTGGTGGCCTCCGATCGCGAGCGGGCGCTGCCGGCGGCCGAGGAGTTCGTGGCGCGCCTGGGTTAGGCGCCGAAGCTTGATTCTGACTGTAGATATCGAATGATAGCGACTATCATTTTGTTCTATGACGACCACACGAGTTCCAGTCCTCATCGTCGGCGCCGGCGCCGCCGGCCTCGCCACGTCGGCATTGCTGGCGAAACACGGGGTCCGCTCGCTGCTGGTCGAGAAGCGGCGCGAGGTGTTCATCTATCCGAAGGCCCGCAACCTCAGCTTCCGCACCCTGGAAATCCTGCGCGGTCTTGGATTGGCCGACGAGATCCACGCGGTCGCCAACGGCGTTTCCGACATGCTGAGCAAGCCGACGCTCAACAGCGCCGAACAGCGTCAGGCGATCGACATCAACGCGATCTTCGCGCCGTTCGACGAATTAAGCCCCGAGCCCGGCGGCCAGTACTGCCCGCAGAGCGCCTTCGAACCGATCCTGCTCACCCACATCCGCCGGCGCGGCAGCGAGGTGCGCTACAACACGGAGTTGGGCTCGTTCGAACAAGACGCTAGCGGCATCACCGCGGTTGTCCGCGATCGCGAGTCGGGCGCGACCGAGGCGGTACGCGCCGACTATCTCGTCGCGGCCGACGGCGTGCACAGCCCGGTCCGCGACGCGCTTGGCGTGACCACCTCCGGCCACGGGGCATTGCCCATCTATGTCGTGTTCATCTACTTCCGGGCGCCGTGGCGAAAATTCGCTCCGGACCTGGGCGACGGCGACGCCATCCAAGTCAGCAACCCGGACGTCGAGGGAATTTTTCTGTCGGTGCGCGACGACATGGGCATGTTCATCACCACGTACTTTCCCGCCCGCGGGGAAACCGCCGAACAGTTCACCGCCCAGCGGTGCCGCGAGATGCTGACCAAAGCGATCGGTGAGCCGATGGACGTGGAAATCATCGATGTGGCACCCTGGCAGCCCTACGAGCGGGTGGCCAACGAATTCCACTGCGGCCGAGTGTTTCTCGTCGGCGACTCGGCCCATACCATGCCGCCGTTCAAGGGCGGCGGGGCCAACACCGCCATCCAGAGCGCGCATAACCTGGCCTGGAAACTGGCCGCCGTCGTGAACGGGACCGCCGGCCCGGCCCTGCTGACCACCTACCATGCCGAGCGACACCCGGTCGGGCGCTTCAACGCTCGCCAGTCGCTTAGCGGGCCGTCGCTGGGCTTCCTGCGGTTGGACGACGACCGGCCCCTGTTGCCGCCGGACGAGGAGGCGCCGATGTTCGCGCTGCTTATCGGCTACCAATACCGCTCGGGCGCAGCGGTTTCCGATGATCCCGGCCCGGCGGATCCCGACGCCGTGTCGCTGATCGACGAATTGCGCGGGCAGCCCGGCACTCGGGTGCCGCATGTTTGGGTGCGCGAGGGGGTTTCGACGCTCGACCTGCTGGGCCCGGGATTCACCGTGCTCACCGGCGACGAACGCTGGTGCGCCGCCGCGGCTTCGGCGTCGGTGGCCGCGCATCGCATCGACAGCGACGAGTGGGCGGCGGTCACCGGGCTCGACCCTTCCGGCGCGCTGCTGGTGCGCCCCGACGATTTCGTCGGCTGGCGCTGTGACACGCTGCCCGACGATCCCGAAGGGCAACTGCGGGCGGTGCTTGCGAAGATCCTCTGCAGACACCGTGCTCCGTGAGCAGACACAAAAGCGCACGGCCAAAGCGTGTTGCGTGCGATTATGTGTCTGCTCGGCGGCGTTAACCGGCCATCGGTGGGCGGTTCAGGTGCGTCGCGATGCGGTCAGCGAGGCGGTCAGGTTCTCGTCGCACGTCGTCGACGACGATTGGGATGATCGTCCACCCAAGCTCCTGGATCTTGGCCCACCGCGTCTTGTCGCGAAGCATTTCCTCGCGACCAACGTGCCAATCGACGCTCTCGTATTCTGCAGCCAAACGCAGATGCGGCCATGCGAAGTCGACGCGCCACAACTGGCCATCGCGTCCGACGATCGGATGCTGCAGCTCGGGAAGCGGTAGCCCGCGATCGATCATCACCAGCCGCGCCTCGCTTTCCATGGGCGATTCCGCACGGCCATCCGCAAAGGGCAACAGTGCGCGCACAGCAACTATGCCTCGACGTCCTCGCTGCTCGATAACGGCTCTCCGAATTTCATTGCGAGTGCACTTCATTGAGCGCAACGCCGCGTCAAGCGTCGCCAGCGCCCGCGGCCGGCGCAGTTGCCTTGCGACCTCCACTGCAGTCCATCCCGGTGCCGTCGCGAGACGACCCCCAATTCGGTGGAGCCGGGCACCGGTTCGTTGGTGAACCATCAAGCCGGCCGTAGGGCGCATGCGCACACCGGGATCGAGAACGTGAATAGCTCTCGTGTTCTCGGTGTCGAATCCGTACAAGGCCGCGGCGGTGCCCAGGCAGGCCACCGCATGTCGGCCCATGAAGACGTCCAAGGCGGCCAACCGCCCCAGACAAGTTGGCTGTGTGGCGCCGTAGACCCCGTGCCATACGCGGACCAGCCCACCGTTTCGGACTTGAACGTCGAGTTGTTGACGGGTGATGACTGTCAGCAGTTGGGACGTCGTCGCGAACCCGCCGACTTCCTGCATCAGCTTTAGCGCGTCGGTGAGCACCGCGGAAGCATGCGGTGGCCCGGCTCAATTGACCAGTCACGCCTGGGGATTAACCGCCGAGCAGACGCAAAATCGCACTACGCGGGCACCGCGAGTGCGATTTTGCGTCTGCTCGCGCTAGAAGGTGCCGCTGCGGCTTACAGCGGGATGTTCTTGTGCCGACCGCGGCGCGCCGGGGCCTGAGCCAGCGCCTCGGTGAGCTTGCTGCGGGTGTGCGACGGGTCGATCTTCTCGTCGACCACGCCGATCTCGATGGCGCTGTCCACGCCACCGGCGATCTTCTCGTGCTCGGCGGCGAGCTGGTCGTGCAGCGCCTCACGCTCGTGATCGGCCGCGGCGGCCAGCTTTTTCTTGTGCAGGATGCCGACGGCGGCCTTGGCGCCCATCACCGCCACCTCGGCGTCCGGCCAGGCGTACACCTTGGTCGCGTTGAGCGACCGGGAGTTCATCGCAATGTAGGCCCCGCCGTAGGTCTTTCGGGTGACCAGCGTGACCCGCGGAACCGTGCACTCGCCGAAGGCGTGCAACAGCTTGGCGCCGCGGCGCACCACGCCGCCCCACTCCTGGTCGACGCCGGGCAGGTAGCCGGGCACGTCGACGATCACGACCAGCGGGATGCCGAACGCGTCACAGAGGCGCACGAAACGTGCTGCCTTCTCGGCGCTTTCGGAGTTCAGGCAGCCGCCCAGACGAAGCGGGTTGTTCGCCAGGACACCCACCGTGCGGCCGGAGAGCCGGCCCAGCCCGATCACCATCGACGGCGCCCAGTTGGCCTGGAACTCGTCGAACGGGGTCTCGGCGTCCAGGATCGCGGTCACGATCGGACGCACGTCGTAGGCCCGCCGCGCCGATTCCGGCAACAGGGCGTGGATGTCGGTGTCACCGGCCTCGGCCTTGGTGCGGTCGAAATGGCCCTGCTGGCAGAACAATCCGACCAGTCGACGGCCGCGCTCGTAGGCGTCGAGCTCGTCGTCGGCGACGATGTGGCACACGCCGGACTTCTTGTGGTGGGTCTCCGGACCGCCGAGGGACGCCATGTCGACGTCCTCGCCGGTCACGCTGCGCACGACGTCGGGCCCGGTCACGAACACCCGGCTCTCCGGAGCCATCACGATCACGTCGGTCAGCGCCGGCCCGTAGGCGGCGCCACCGGCGGCGAAGCCGACGACCACCGAGATCTGCGGGATGTAACCGGACGCACGGATCATCGCCTCGAAGACCGTCCCCACCGCGTGCAACGCCTTCACGCCCTCGGCCAACCGCGCACCGCCGGAGTGCCAGATCCCGACGATCGGGCTCTGCTCCTCGATGGCGGTGTCGTAGGCGTTGACGATGTGCGCACAGCCCTCGATACCCATGGCGCCGCCCATGACGGTGCCGTCGGTGCAGAAGGCGATGGTGCGCACACCGTTCACGGTGCCCGACGCAGAAAGCACACCCGAGCGGTCACGCTCGTGCAGCAGCGCGACGCTGCCCTCGTCGAAGAAGTTGCTCAGACGCAGCAACGGGTCCCTGGGGTCGAGCGATTCGCCGACCGACGCGGGGGCCATGATTGTCATCGCAGGTCTCCTGTTCTCCGGTGTGCTCTCTGGTTGGGCAGCGATGGTCAGTACCGCCCGAAGGCGATCGCGACGTTGTGCCCGCCGAATCCGAACGAGTTGTTGATCGCGTACTCGTACTTGCCCGGCCGCGGCTTGCCCGCCACCACGTCCAGGTCGATCTCGGGGTCGAGGTTTTCCAGGTTCAGCGTCGGCGGAATCACCTGGTCCCGCAGGGCCAGCACCGTCAGGATCGATTCGACCGCACCCACCGCGCCCACCGAGTGGCCCAGCGCGGCCTTGGGCGCGTAGACGGCCGCATTGCCGCCGTGGGGGCCCAGCGCGTTGTTGATCGCCTTGCCCTCGGCCACGTCACCCACCGACGTACCCGTCGCGTGGGCGTTCACGTGGTGGATGTCGCCGGGGGTCAGGCCGGCGAGCTGAATCGCCCGGCTCATCGCGTGCCCGGCCCGAAGCCCGTTGGGGTCCGGCGCGACCATGTGGTAGCCGTCCGAGGTGATGGCGGCCCCCATGATGCGGGCCAGGATGTTGGCCCCCCGAGCCTTGGCGTGCTCCTCGGTCTCGATCACCATGAGCGCCCCGGCCTCGCCGAACACGAAGCCGGTGCGATCCCGGTCGAACGGGCGGCAGGCACCCGCCGGGTCGTCGTTCTTGGTCGACATCACGATGCGCATCTGGGCGAACGCCGCGATCGGCACCGCCTCGATCTTGGTCTCGACACCACCGCAGATGGCGATGTCGGCCTCGCCGAAGACGATGTTGCGCCACGCCTGGGCCACACCCTCGGAACCGGACGCGCACGCCGACACGGGCGTGATCACGCCGGCCTTGGCGTGCCGTTCCAGACCCACCGCCGCCGCGGCGCCGTTGGGCATGTATTTCTGCACACCGAGCGGGGAAACCGCCCGCATGCCACGGGCGCGCATGTCGTCGTAGCTGAAGACCATTTCCTCCGACGAGCCCAAGCCGGTGCCGATGGACACCAGCAACCGGTCGGAGTCGACCTCGGGCGAGCCGGCGTTCTCCCAGACCCGGCGGCTCAAGATGGTCGACATCCGCTGCAGGTAACCCGTGCGCCGCAGCTCGACACGGGTCATCTGGCTGTCGAATTCCTCCAACAGGTGCCCGCCGATCTTGACCGGCAGGTCGAACTCCTCGACGAACGGGTCCTCGAGTCTGCGGATACCACTTTGTCCGTCCTGCAACAACTTCCAGGTGTTCTCGGCGTCAGTGGCCAGTGCGGTCGTCATGGCGACGCCAGTGACGACCACATTCGGGAGCGTTTTCCCGGTAACCAGCTCTGTCATGGGTCTTGCAAACGTTCCTTTCGTACTTGTCCGGCTCCTCCGCGGGCCGCTTGCTGAGGCCCGCTTCGTCGCCCGACGTCGTGCTCAGTACCGCCCGAAGGCGAGCGCCACGTTGTGGCCACCGAATCCGAACGAGTTGTTGATGGCGTAACGGAAATCGCCGTAGCGGGGTTCGCCCGCGACAACATCAAGATCGATCTCGGGATCTGGCGTTTCGTAATTGAGAGTTGGCGGTATCACGCCGTCCCGAAGGCTCAATACCGTGAGGACAGATTCCAGCGCGCCGACCGCGCCGATGGAGTGGCCCAGAGCCGACTTCGGTGCGTACACCGCCGCCTGCTCGCAGCCCGCGACCCGGATGGCGTTGGCCTCGGCCGTGTCGCCGATCGGTGTCGCCGTGCCGTGCGCGTTAACGTGGTCAATGTCCTTGGGGGACAAGCCAGCCAACTCGAGCGACCGTTGCATCGCCCGGCCGGCGCGCACGCCGTCCGCGGCCGGCGCAACCATGTGGAACGCGTCCGAGGTGATGCCCGCACCCATCAACCGGGCCAGCGGCTTGGCGCCGCGGGCCTTGGCGTGCTCCTCGGTCTCGATGATCATCAGGGCCCCGGCCTCGCCGAACACGAAGCCGTCGCGGTCCTTGTCGAACGGGCGCGAGGCGCGTTCGGGCTCATCGTTGCGAGTGGACATCGCCCGCATCATCGAGAACGCCGCGATCGGCAGCGCCTCGATGGGACCCTCGACACCGCCGCAGACGGCGAAGTCGGCGTCACCCATCGCGATCTGGCGCCACGCGTGCGCGATCGCCTCCGAGCCCGACGAGCATGCCGACACCGGGGTGATGACCCCGGCGCGAGCGCCCAGTTGCAGACCCACCACCGCCGCGGCGCCGTTGGGCATGATCATCTGGACGGCGAGCGGCGACACCTTGCGGGGGCCGCCCTCGTTCATCAGGTCGTAGCTCTCGACGATCCGCTCGGCGCCACCGAGCCCGGTGCCGACCACGACCGAGAACCGGTCGGGGTCGACCTCCGGGCTGCCGGCGGACTCCCACAGCTGAGTGCTGAGCAGCTTGGCCAACCGTTGGACGTACGACATACGCCGCAGGTCGAGCCTGCTCATGTGCTCGTCGATGGGCTCCTTGAGGTGCCCACCGATCTTGACGGGCAGGTCCCACTTGGTGACGAACTCGTCCTCGAGTACGTGGATGCCGCTTTCGCCGGCCAACAAACCCTTCCACGTGCTCTCGATGTCCGGCGCGACCGACGTCGTCGCCGTGACGGCGGTCACCACAACGCTGGGGTAACCGCCATTAGCAGTGGAAGGCTTGCTCACTTGTCCGCTTCCATCCTCGCCTTGACGTTGGCGACGGCGTCGGGGTTCTCCGTCTCCAGCTTGGCGCGCAGGGCCTCGGCAGCCTCGGGGTTCTCTTCCTCGAGCTTCTGGATGTAGGAGACGACGTCACCGACGGTGCGCAGACCGGCGAGGTCCTCGTCCGGGATCTTCACGCCGTACTTGTCCTCGGTCTGCACCGCGATCTCCACCATCGACAGCGAGTCGATGTCCAGGTCGTCGACGAACGACTTCTCCGGGGTGACCTCGGACGGCTCGATACCGGTGACCTCTTCGATGATCTCCGCGATACCGGCGATGATTTCTTCCTGGCTGACGGCCACAGCGTCTTCCCTTCGTGATGTGTTGTGTTAATCGAACAGAGCGTTCTTATAGAGCGTTATGTGGTTGTACTGGAAGCGGCTTTCTACAGTTCAGCCAGTGCGTCCAGGTCTGCGGGTGCCTTGACGGCGCGGGTCGTAACCCCCCGAAGTTCGCGTTTGGCGATGCCGGTCAGAGTGCCCGCGGGCGGGAACTCCACGGCCGCCGTGATCTCCCGGTCACGCATGGTCGCCGTGCACAGGTCCCAGCGCACGGGCTGGGTGAGCTGGGCGACCAGCGCCTCCATCGCCGCCGCCGCGGAGCCGACGGGCTGGCCGTCGCGGTTCGACAGCAGCGTGGCGGTGGGCTCGGCGGTCGCGACCGCGGCCGCCGCGGCGGCGTAGCGGTCGAGGGCCGGAGCCATGTACTTGGTGTGGAACGCCCCGGCCACGCCGAGGGCGCGAACCCGGGCCTTGGCCGGCGGGTCCTCGGCCAGCTTCTCCAGCGCCGTCAGCGGGCCGGCGGCGACGATCTGGCCGGCGGCGTTGCGGTTCGCGGGGAACAGGTCGAGCTGCTCGAGGCGGGCCAGCACTTCGGCCTCGTCACCGCCGAGCACGGCGGACATGCCGGTCGGCTCGATGGCGCACGCCTTGGCCATCTCGGCGCCACGGGTGGCGGCCAGCGAGACGGCGTCGTCGGCGGCCATCACACCGGCGATCGCGTACGCCGCGATCTCGCCGACGGAGTGGCCGGCGACGATCAGCTCCGCGCCGGAGAGCAGGCCGCGCTTGGTGAGCTCCTGGTGGGCCAGCAGGGTGGCGGCGACGACCAGGGGCTGCGTGACCGCGGTGTCGGTGATCTCTTCGGTCGACGCGGTGGTGCCCAGCCTGACCAGGTCGAGGCCGCTGGCCTTCGACCACAGGTCGAGCTGGTCCGCGGCACCCGGCAGGTCGAGCCACGGCGAGAGCATCCCCTCGGTCTGCGAACCCTGTCCGGGCGCAAGCAAAGCAATCACGTGTTTAAGAGAACACTGTGGAAACGGTTTTGGCGGGTGTAACAGATTATGAACCTGGTCTTAGGTTTTTGTGTACTCCCCACAAAACAGCTCCGTAAGCTACATGTTCGATACCGTTGCTTGATCTGTTGCCTGGGTCACTATTACTCCGATTGACCGACGATAGCCGCCCTGACCGGCAGCGGAACAGGGGGCAGCGGGTTGGTGCCGACGCTGGCGGTCGGGGTGGGGTAGTTGAGCTGGCCGACCGTCGCCGCCACGCGCAGCACGTATGCGTCGCGGGGCTGGGTCGGATCGCGTCCCGTGAAGTCGGTGATCCGCTTGAGCCGGTAGCGCACCGTATTTGGATGAACGAACAACTTTCTGGCACAAGCTTCAATCGCGCCGCCACAATCCAAATAAGCGTCAAGAGTCTCGATGAGCGTCGGTCCCGCGTCGGCCAGCGGCCCCATCACGTCGGTGTGCAACGCGACGATCGCGGACGCGTCGCCCATCAGGGCGCGTTCGGGCAGAAGTTCCCGGGCCTGAACCGGCCTCGGTGCGCCCCGCCAGCCACCGACGGCGTTCATCCCGGAAATAGCCTCGCTGGCGCTGTGATAGGCGGCCGTCAGCATCGGTGCGGTGGGCCCGATGACCACCGGGCCGTCGGAAAAGGCCTGCAGCAGATCGCCGAGGAATTTGTCGGTTGGCGACAGTTGGCCGGAAACTATAGCGACCAGCCAGGTGCCGTGGACGTCGGTGAGGGCGGCGCGGCCATGCTGGGCGGCGATGTCGCGGACGTGCTGGCTGGCCCGCTGGTCGTCGCCGGGCCCGGTGGAGCCGTCCCGCCCGGGGGCCGGGACGCCGACCACGACGGTCGCCGGGGCGGTGGTGTCCCAGTTCAGCGCCGCGGCCCGGGACAGCAGTTCGGGGCCGGTGTCGCCGCGGACCACCGCGTCGACGACGCTGGCCTCCATCCGGCTGTCCCACGTGCCGCGGGCCTCGGCGGCGTTGGCGTAGGCCGAGGCCGCGGTGAACGCCAGGTCGCGGCTGTACTTGAGGACACCCACGGTCAGGGCCGTCAGCTGCTCCTCGGAGCGGGCCACCAGCGGCAACACCTCCTCGAAGAACTCCATGGTGACGCGCACCATGTCGACGCTGTGCCGCAGCGCGATCCGGCGGGCCAGATCCTGGGGTACCAGCTCGAAGGCCTGGGCGGTGTAGCTGACGTTGCTGTGTGGGTCCTGCATCCACTCGACGAAGTTGTTGATGGCCGTCTGCACCACCAGCGCCACGCTGGCCCGCTGCGAGGCTTCCAGGTCGGCGAAGAAGGGCAACCGGTCCTGCATGACCGAGACCGCCTCGGTGGCCAGCCGGCCGGAGTATTGCTTGAGCCGGCGCAGCACGGAGTCGGGCACCGTGTTGAGCATCTCCAGCGGCGACCTGGGCTGCTTGGCGAACGGGCCGGCGAACGGGTTGTCATTCACCCCTAAAACCTACGCCACATTTTGGAAGTATCCGCCAAAGAGGTGGGCGGTTTTGCGCCGGTGTGCGGCTGGCCGCACACTCGCGGGGCGCTCACGGCCCAGCGCCCCGCTGGCGGGGCGCTCGCGGAATCTTGGGCGCTCAGGCGACCCCGGGGTCGGACGTCTGCTCTGGCGCGGCCTGGACGTCGTCGATCTTGTACTGGCGGGCGGCCGCGACCGGCACCGACGGGTCGATCTCACCGTCGCGCGCCAACGCCTCCAGCACCGCCACCACCTGCGACTCGGCGTCGGTGTTGAAGTAGCGCCGGGCGGCGGGCCGGGTGTCGGAGAAGCCGAAGCCGTCGGTGCCCAGCGTTACGAACGTGTTGGGCACCCACGGCCGGATCTGCTCGGGCACGGCGCGCATCCAGTCCGACACGGCGATCACCGGCCCGTCGGCGTTCGACAGAGCCTGGGTGACGTAGGCGGTCCCGGCCGGTCGGTCCGGGTGGCGCAGCTTGGCCTTCTCGATGGACAGGCCGTCGCGGTTCAGTTCGCCCCAGCTGGTCACCGACCACACGTCGGCGGCGACGTCCCACTCGGCCAGCATCTCGGCCGCCTGCAGCGCCGACGGCATCGCCACCCCGGAGGCCAGGATGTGCGCGGTGTTGGCGCGCTGTTCGGTGGCCGCGCGGTAGCGGTAGATGCCCCGCAGCACGCCCTCGGGGTCGAAGTTCTCCGGCTCCGGCGGCTGCACGTACGGCTCGTTGTAGACGGTCATGTAGAAGTACACGTCCTCGGGGTCCTCCCCGAACATCCGCGCCAGCCCGCTCTCCACGATGTAGGCGATCTCGTAGGCGAACGCCGGGTCGTAGGCGACCACGGCGGGATTCGTGCTGGCGAGCAGCAGCGAGTGACCGTCGGCGTGCTGCAGCCCCTCGCCGGTCAGCGTGGTGCGTCCCGCGGTGGCCCCGAGCAGGAAGCCGCGGGTCATCTGGTCGGCGGCGGCCCACAGCCCGTCGCCGGTGCGCTGGAAACCGAACATCGAATAGAAGATGTAGATCGGGATCATCGGCTCGTTGTGCGTCGCGTACGAGGTGCCGGCCGCGATGAACGAGCCCACCGACCCGGCCTCGTTGATGCCCTCGTGCAGGATCTGCCCGACTTCGCTCTCCTTGTACGCCAG
This sequence comes from Mycobacterium sp. E3305, assembly GCF_001666785.1. NCBI lineage: Bacteria > Bacillati > Actinomycetota > Actinomycetes > Mycobacteriales > Mycobacteriaceae > Mycobacterium > Mycobacterium sp. E3305. Next base: position 35,296 of record NZ_LZJA01000054.1, read on the forward strand.
CATCAGCTCGGCGTCGACGGCGGTGTAGAGCTGGCCGAGGCGGTTGTAGATCTTCAGCGACGGGAACCAGGAGTCCATGCCGAACGTGCGCGCCTCGTCGGGAATGATCGGGACGATGCGCGGCCCAATCTCCTTGTCGCGCAACACTTCCTTGAAGGTGCGCACGGTCGCCATGGTGGTGGCGACCTCCTGGGTGCCCGATCCCTTCTTCAGCGCGGCGTAGATTTCGCGCCCGGGCAGCTTGAGCGCCTTGGCCTTGGTGCGGCGCTCGGGCAGGAAGCCGCCGAGGGTGCGCCGGCGGTCGAGCAGGTAGCGGATCTCCGGGGCGTCCGACCCCGGGTGGTAGTAGGGCGGCAGGTAGGGATTCTCGTCCAGCTGGGCGTCGCTGATCGGGATCCGCATGGAGTCCCGGAACCGCTTAAGGTCTTCCAGCGCAAGCTTTTTCATCTGGTGGGTGGCATTGCGGCCCTGGAAGTGTGCGCCCAGCGAGTAGCCCTTGATGGTCTTGGCCAGGATCACCGTCGGCTGGCCCTTGTGGTCGAGGGCGGCCCGGTAGGCGGCGTACACCTTGCGGTAGTCGTGGCCGCCGCGCTTGAGGTTCCAGATCTCGGCGTCGGTCATGTTCTCGACGAGCGCCTTGGTGCGTGGGTCGCGGCCGAAGAAGTGGTCGCGCACGTAGGCGCCGTCGTTGGCCTTGTACGTCTGGTAGTCCCCGTCGGGGGTGGTGTTCATCAGGTTCACCAGCGCGCCGTCGCGGTCGGCGTGCAGCAGGGCGTCCCACTCGCGGCCCCAGACCACCTTGATGACGTTCCAGCCGGCGCCGCGGAAGAACGACTCCAGCTCCTGGATGATCTTGCCGTTGCCGCGCACCGGGCCGTCGAGGCGCTGCAGGTTGCAGTTGATCACGAACGTCAGGTTGTCCAGGCCCTCCAGCGCGCCGACGTGCGCGAGCCCGCGGCTCTCCGGCTCGTCCATCTCCCCGTCGCCGAGGAAGCACCACACGTGCTGGTCGGAGGTGTCCCTGATGCCCCGGTCGTGCAGGTAGTGGTTGAACCGCGCCTGGTAGATGGCGTTGAGCGGGCCCAGGCCCATCGACACGGTTGGGAATTCCCAGAAGTCGGGCATCAGCCGGGGGTGCGGGTAGGACGGCAGCCCGCCGGCGGCGTGGCTGTGTTCCTGGCGGAAGCCGTCGAGCCGGTCCTCGCTGAGCCGGCCTTCGAGGAAGGCGCGCGCATAAATCCCGGGCGACGCGTGGCCCTGGATGAACACCTGGTCGCCGCCGCCGGGATGCGACTTGCCCCGGAAGAAGTGGTTGAACCCGACCTCGTACAGCGCCGCCGACGACGCGTACGTCGAAATGTGGCCGCCGACGCCGACTCCCGGGCGCTGCGCGCGGTGCACCATGATGGCGGCGTTCCAGCGGATCCAGGCCCGGAAGCGCCGCTCCACGTCCTCGTCGCCGGGAAACCACGGCTCGAGTTCGGTCGGGATCGTGTTGACGTAATCGGTTGACGTCAGCGACGGAATGGCGACGCGCTGCTCGCCGGCCCGTTCCAGCAGCCGCAGCATCAAATAGCGGGCCCGCGCGGGCCCGGAGCGCTCCAGCAGCTCGTCGAAGGATTCCAGCCACTCCGACGTTTCCTCGGGGTCGATGTCGGGCAGGTACGACGCCACGCCTTCACGGATCACCCGAACGCGGTCGGGTTCGCTTGCGCTGCTAGGGGTTTTGGCCAGATCGTGGCGCGCGAACTCGGTTGTCAACGCACTCTCCTGTAGTTGGCGGGGTTTGTGCCCTCGGGGTGCCGTGCACCGTCTCCCCCTATCGTGCCGCACCGGCGTTTCGCGGGGCTAGCCGACATCGGGTAGCTGACGCGGGTTCACCCCGCGGACACGAACCCGCGCGTAGCGAAACGATCGGGGAGGCCACCCGGTAACGTCATGAGCCGTGCTCAGTGGATGGCGTGCCGTCCTTGCGGGGGGCTCCCCCAGGCGAGGCGCTTTGGCGCTCGGATGTATAGCGGCGACGCTGATGGGGATCGTGGGGTGTACCACCGTCACCAACGGCACCGCCACCCCCGACACCCAGGTCGCCCCGGCGTATCGGCAGTCGGTGTCCGCGTCGGTGTCCGCGTCGTCGGCGACCTCGCGGGTCCGCGAGTCCCAGCGGCAGCAATCGCTCACCACCCGGGCCGTGCGCACCTCGTGCGACACGCTGGCCACGTCGAGCAAGGACGCGATCGACAAGGTGAACGTCTTCGTCGGCGCGTTCAACGCGGGCCGCAGCACCGGCCCGACGGAGGGCCCGGCGATCGACGCCCTGAACAGCAGCGCCGACACCGTGGGCAACAGCTTCAGCGATGCGCTGTCCCAGCAGCTGAAGGACGCGTTCAACACGTATATCGACGCGGCCCGGGGGGTTGCCAACGCGATCGGCACCCACGCCGCGACGGGTGAGTTCAATCGGCGCGTGGACCGCCTCAACGACGCCAAGACGAAAGCGCTGAAACTGTGCCTGGCATCCTTCTAAAGGCGCGGGTGTCGACGCGGTTGCGGCTGTGCGACGATAATCCCCATCGCACGGCGCGGGACGGTTTAAGGAGGCTCCACGGTGGTCGCGGCGGATCACGCCCCGAGCTACGCTCGCAAACTGGGCATCCAACGAGACCAAGTTGTCCAGGAATGGGGCTGGGACGAGGACACCGACGACGAGATCCGGGCCGACGTCGAGGAAGCGTGTGGCGCTGAGCTGCTCGACGAGGACACCGACGAGGTGGTCGACGTCGTGCTGCTGTGGTGGCGTGACGGGGACGGCGACCTGGTGGACACCCTGATGGACGCGATCGGTCCGCTGGCCGAGGACGGCGTGATCTGGGTGCTGACGCCCAAGACCGGCAAGCCCGGCCACGTCCTGCCTGCCGAAATCGCCGAGGCGGCCCCGACCGCCGGCCTGATGCCGACGTCGTCGGTCAACCTGGGCGACTGGAGCGCCAGCCGACTCGTGCAGCCGAAGTCCCGAACCGGGAAGCGTTGATGCTGCCCGTTGGCGCCACCGCCCCGGATTTCACACTGCGCGACCAGAACCAACAGCGTGTCACCCTGAGCTCCTACCGCGGCGCCAAGAACGTGCTGCTGGTGTTCTTCCCGCTGGCCTTCACCGGCATCTGCCAGGGCGAGTTGGACCAGCTGCGCGACCACCTGCCCGACTACGAGAACGACGACAGCGCCACGCTGGCGATCTCGGTGGGTCCGCCGCCCACGCACCGAATCTGGTCGCTGGAAAGCGGCTTCACCTTCCCGGTGCTGTCGGACTTCTGGCCGCACGGCGAGGTCAGCCAGGCCTACGGCGTATTCAACGACGAGGCCGGCTACCCCAATCGCGGCACGTTCGTCGTCGACAAGGCCGGCATCATCCGGTTCGCGGAGATGAAGCAACCCGGCGAATCGCGCAACCAGGGGCTGTGGACCGAAGCCCTGGCGGCCTTGCGGGGCTGAGCGGGCCTGACGCGGGCTTACAGTTTTGAGTACCGGCCCTTCGGACGTGTAGCCTCCCCGGGGCACGGGCGCGTAGCTCAGTGGTAGAGCTCTGGTTTTACACACCAGCGGTCGGCGGTTCGATACCGTCCGCGCCCACTCATCCGCTTCGCGGGCACAACGCCATCGCGACTTGCAGGCCCGATTTTCGCCGTGGCCGCACGCTGGGGGCCTCATCGCGAGTCCCGGTGCTCACCCCGACGCTGTTGCGTGGGTACGAGGGGCGGGTTCGGGACTTCGACGTGGAGTTGGTCGACGGCGTGGGCCACTGGTTCGCCGAGCAGCGCCCCGACGTCCTGCTCGACCGGCTCCGCGGCTTCCTCGCCGGCATCTGACCCCCGCTCGCACAGGTGGCCGAGGGCACCCTTGCGCGCATATCTGCAGCTCGCCTGTCTCTGGATGCTAAATACTAGTCCTCTTCGGTCAAGACCTATGGGCCGCTGGTGCCGCACAGTTGATGCACTACATCGAAAGCAAAGGAGCCTCGCGATGACCACCACCACCGAGCACGTCGACGTGTTGATCGTCGGGGCCGGAATCTCCGGCATCGGGGCGGCGTACTACCTGAAGACCAGGCGGCCGGCCAAGACCTTCGCGATCGTGGAGGCGCGCGGTGAGATCGGCGGCACCTGGGATCTGTTCCGCTACCCGGGGATTCGCTCCGACTCCGATCTACACACCTTCAGCTACGAGTTCAAGCCGTGGGAGAACGACAAGGCGATCGCCAGCGCCGATGCCATCATGGTCTACCTGCGCGAGACGGTCGCGGAAAACGACATTGCGCCCGCGATTCGCTTCCACCACAAGGTGATCAGTGCGTCATGGTCGAGCACCGACACCCGGTGGACGGTCGACGTCGAGCGCACGGACACCGGTGCGCGGGTGCGCATCACCTGCGGCTGGCTGTTCTGCGCTGGCGGTTACTATCGCTACGACCAAGGTTTCACCCCTGAGTTCGAGGGCCGCGAACGGTTTTCGGGGCAGATCGTGCATCCGCAACTGTGGCCGGAGGACCTGGACTACAGCGGTAAGCGCGTGGTCGTCATCGGCAGCGGCGCCACCGCAGTCACGCTGGTTCCGGCGATGGCCGACGCCGCGGCCCACGTGACGATGCTGCAACGCTCACCGACCTACGTCCTGCCGGTTCCCGCGAAGGACCGTATCGCCAATGCGCTGCCCAAGCTGGTGGGGCGTAAGCGGGCGTACGCGATCACCCGGCGCAAGAACATCGCCAAGCAGCGCGCGGTATTCCGGCTGTGCCAACGCCATCCCGACACCGCACGGCGCATCATCCGCTACCTCAACGCCAGGCAGCTACCGAAGGGATACCCGGTCGACGAGCACTTCCGGCCGGCCTACAACCCGTGGGACCAACGGCTCTGCGCGGTCCCCGACGGGGATATGTTCGCCGCGATCCGCAACGGCAGCGCCTCGGTGGTCACCGATCGGATCGACACCTTCACGGAGAAGGGCATCCGGCTCGTGTCCGGGCGGGAGCTCGAGGCCGACATCATCGTGACCGCGACCGGGCTGAACCTGCTGGCATTCGGCGGCATCACCCTGACCGTCGACGGTGCACCGGTGAACCTGCCGGAGAAGGTCGCCTTCAAGGGGATGATGCTCGACGGGGTGCCCAACTTCGCCTACTCGTTCGGCTACACCAACTCGTCGTGGACGTTGAAGGTCGGCCCGGTGTGCGAGCACCTGTGCCGCCTGCTCGACCACATGGACGCGCACGGGTACGCGGTGTGCTACCCGCACATCAGCGGGGAGATGCGCACCATGCCGCTACTGGAAGTGCACGCCGGCTACGTCCAGAGGGCGGTCGAGGAGTTCCCGCGCCAGGGCGACCGCCAGCCGTGGCGGACGGCGATGGACCACCTCGCCGACGCCAAGATGCTGCGCGAGAGCTCCGTCGCGGATGGCAACTTGACTTTCATCCCGGTGGCGGCGATGCGCACACCTGATGCGGCGATGAGCGCGTGAGCGCGACCATCCATGACGAAAGCCGAAGGAAGACAATGAACCTCATCGCACCAGTCGACGCCTTCTGCCTGCTGGCCGAGTCTCGCGAGCACCCGATGCACGTCGCCGGCCTGCAGTTGTTCACGCCGCCGCCGGGCGCCGGCCCGGAGTTCGCTCGCGACATCTACGACGCCTTGGTGGCGGGCGGCCACGTGGCTCCCGCCTTCCGGAAGCGTCCGGCCAAGACGCTCGGTGCGTTCAGCAACGCCCTGTGGAAGTTCGACGAGGAGATCGACCTCGGCTATCACGTGCGGCGCTCGGCGCTGCCCGCGCCCGGACGGGTCCGCGAGTTACTCGAGTTGACGTCGCGGCTGCACGGAACCCTGCTCGACCGGCACCGCCCGCTGTGGGAGACACATCTGATCGAGGGGTTGGCGGACGGACGTTTCGCGGTCTATACCAAGATGCATCACGCGGTCGTCGACGGCGTGTCCGCGCTGCGAATGTTGCAGGGCGCCTTGAGCGCTGACCCGCATGACACCGTGATTCGGGCTCCCTGGGCACCGCCGCCGCGGCAGAAGCGGCCGGCTCGTGGGCGCCGCGCGATGCTGGCCGACGCCATTGCGACCGCGGCCGGCTTCGCGCCGGCGACGCTGAAGCTGACCCGCGCCGCGCTGCTCGAACAGCAGCTGACCCTGCCGTTTCGGGCTCCGCGCACCATGCTGAACGTTCCGATCGGCGGTGCCCGGCGGTGCGCCGCCCAGTCCTGGCCGCTGGACCGCATCAAGGACGTGAAGAACGTCGCGGGAATGACGGTCAACGACGTCGTTCTGGCCATGTGCGCCGGTGCATTACGCTCCTACCTCACCGATCACGAGGCGCTGCCGGACAAGCCGCTGACCGCGATGGTCCCGGTGAATCTGCGCACCGAACGCGACGCGGACGGCGGCAACGTGGTCTCTGCTGTGTTGTGCAACCTGGCGACCGACCGCGACGATCCGGCCGACCGTCTGCGGACCATCCATGAGTCCATGCGCGACAACAAGCTGGTGCTGTCCGAACTGCCACGCGCCCAGGCGATGGCGTTGGGGATGGGCTTGCTGGCGCCGGCCGCTTTCGGCGGGATTCCGGGCCTCGGCGCGGCAACGCCGCCGCCGTTCAACATCGTCGTCTCCAACGTACCGGGTGTGCAGAAACCGTTGTACTGCAACGGGGCCCGCCTCGACGGAAACTACCCGTTGTCGATCGCCGTGGACGGGCAGGCCCTCAACGTCACGGTCGCCACCAGTGCCGACAGCCTCGACTTCGGTCTCGTCGGATGCCGTCGCGCCGTCCCGCACCTGCAGCGCCTGCTCGGCCACCTGGAAACCTCACTCAAGGACTTGGAGCGGGCTGTCGGACTGTGAGGTCAGGAAAAGGCGGGATGTCTGCGGGGTCTGAGGGCGCGCCGGTAGGCCGCCGGCCCGGTGCCGAACCAGCGCTTGCAGGATCGGGTCAGCACGCTTTGTTCGGTGTAGCCGAGCTCTCGGGCAAGGTGAGACAGGTCGATGTCGGTGTCGCGCAGGTAGTGCTCGGCGGTTTCGCGCCGCAAGTCGTCGATCAGCTCGAAAAACGTTGTGCCTTCGTCGGCTAACCTGCGTTGCAACGTCTTGGGGTGGACGTTGAACTGCGCCGCGATCACCTCGAGCTTCGCGGCGCCGGTAGGCAACAACTGCCGGGCGATCGTGCGCACCGACTGGCTCATGTCCGGGCCGCGCGGGCCGATCAGCGTGCTGAGGTATTCGACCACAGCCCGGTGAGCCAGTTCGTCGTGCTGGAGCGAGCCGCTCAAGTCGGCGGTTCGGAGAGTGAACCCCGCGACCGGCTCCGCGAAATACGGCCTGCATCCGAAGTATTCGCGATACTGCGCGGCGGGGGTGACCGGCTCATGGGGCACGTGCACCGAAAGCGGGCAGTACGCGGCGCCAAGCAGCAGCCGCAGCACCTCCAGGATCACGCCGAGCGACAACTCCACGCTTTGGATGACGGGCGGCAGGCGCTCCATGAGGATGTGAAACTCGAAAAAAGAACGTTCGGGACGGTCCGGCACCGGCGCGGCGCGGACCGACAGGGCGGGGCTGTACGCGGCAAGAAAGGTGCCGAAGATCGCCATCGCGTCACCCACCGTGGCCGCCGTGCGGGCCGCCACCCCCACCGGACCGAGGATCTCGATGCCCTGCCGCCGGGCCAGGCGGCGGCCGAAATCCGGTGTGGCCGTTTCTTCGGCTGCCGACTCCAAGGCGAAAACCACTCCGCGCAACGGCACGAACACCTCGTAATGGCCGATGTCCATGGGCCGTATCCCCGCGCGCGCCAGCAGCCGTCGTGGGTCACCGCCCAGCTCGGTGACCAGTTCGGGATAGTTCGACAGCGCCGTGCCGCGCACCACCGACATGCTCCGGGATGCTAGTAGCGAACGGACCCCGGTGTCGTCAAAAGCCAAAAGGTAGTCTCTGACGGTCAAGACCGAAGGCATGCCACTTCGGCATCGTGGAGTCGGCGGTACCAACACCGCCCTTCCACCGATGCGGGGGAAGTCACTGCAGCCCAAGGAAAGACCATGACGCTCGCCGCTGAACCAACATCGGCCAAGACAAGCTCCGGAACGCCGTTGCCGCTGGCGGCCCTGCCGCAGGGCGAACTCCTGACGGTCAACGAGGGGGACAACCCCCTGCTGCGCGACGCGCTCGCCCCGGGAGTGCACTTCAAGCCGCTTCGCCTCGATTTGGAAGCCGGCTGCTGGGTGGTGCTGGCCGTCTTGAGTCCCGGAGCCCAGTTGCCGGTGCACTACCACACCGGCACCGCGGAGGCCTACACACTCTCGGGTCGCTGGTACTACCTCGAGTACCCCGATCAGCCGCAGACCGCCGGTTCGTATCTGTACGAGCCGGCCGGCTCCGTGCACACCTTCGTCTGCCCGGAGTCCAACACCGAGGACACGGTCGTGTTCATCCGCGTCGAGGGAGCCAACATCAATTTCACCGAGGACGGCCAATTCCACTCCGTCCTCGACGCGGTGATGATCCGCCACCTGACCCCGGTGGTCGCCGAGGCGCAACAAGCGGGGCCGGTCAATTACATCGGCGGTGGGGCCGCCGGCACGGTTAGCCAGCACTGACAACGACAAGGAGATCCACATGAGCACCTCGATAGAGACCACCCCCGAGCAGGTGAAAGCGCTCGTCGCGCGGCCGGCCGACGCCCCGGTGGTGATGGTCAATCTGCTGAAGTTCAAGAACCCCGGCGGCCTCGAGCGCTACCTGCAATACGGGGCGGAGGTCGCGCCGCACCTCGAGCGCGTCGGCGCGAAGGTTCGCTTCGGCGGCACCGCCCCCGCGGTGGTCATCGGCGAGGGTCAAGAGCCGTGGTGGGACGCGATCCTGCTCGTCGAATACCCGACGCCGGGAGCGTTTTTGGAGATGGTCACCACGGAGGAGTACGCGAAGGTCCACGAGCACCGCGCCGCCGCGCTCGACCGCGGCGACCTGATCGCCACGTCGACATGGATGTCCGCAGAACAGTTCAGTTGACCGCGGTGGCCATGATCGCCGTGCGAGTAGCGACCGCGATACCCGCGGAGCCGGCCCGGTAACCGGCCGGCTCCGCCGGTTCGCGTCCCTGTCGCGCTCTCACCCATTCGCGGCGGTCGTGGGCGTAACGCCACGGCGACTTTCGGCTCCGATCTTCGCCATGGCGTTACGCTCGCCCCGCACCGTGGCGGTGTGGCAACCTCAGGAGCGTGGACGAGCAACCCGTGGAACCGTTTCGCATCGACGTCCCTGAGGACGTCCTGGAAGACCTGCGCTCCAGGCTGGCGCGCACCCGATGGCCGGAAGCCGAATGCGTGGACGACTGGAGCCAGGGCATGCCGCTGGCCTACACCCGCGAGCTGGCCGGCTACTGGGCCGACGAATACGACTGGCGCTCACGCGAAGCCGCGCTCAACCGCTTCGACCAGTTCACCACCCAAATCGACGGGCTGGACATCCATTTCATCCACCAGCGATCGCCGCACGACGATGCGTTCCCGCTGCTGATCACCCACGGCTGGCCCGGCTCGATCGTCGAATTCCACAAGGTGATCGAGCCGCTGACGAACCCGGCGTCCGGGCGCGCAGAGGACGCCTTCCACGTCGTCTGCCCGTCGCTGCCCGGATACGGGTTCTCCGGAAAGCCGACCCGCACGGGCTGGGGCGTGGAGAAGATCGCCGAGGCGTGGGAGGCGCTGATGCTGCGCCTGGGCTACGACCGCTACGGCGCCCAGGGCGGCGACTGGGGCGCCGCGGTGACCACGCAGATCGGGCGAAACCGGGGGCACTGCGTGGGAATCCACCTCAACATGCCGATCGGGCGTCCGACGCCGGAATCCCTGAAGAACCCGACGGACGAGGAGCGGCGGGCGATGGCCGCGCTGGCCGAGCACCGCAAGTGGGGCACCGGCTATTCCAAGCAGCAGTCCACCCGGCCGCAGACGCTGGGCTACGGGCTGGCCGATTCGCCGGTCGGGCAGCTGGCGTGGATCGTCGAGAAGTTCTGGGCGTGGGCCGATTGCGATGGCCATCCGGAGAACGCGTTCACCCGCGACGAGCTGCTCGACAACGTGATGGTCTATTGGGTCACCGACACCGCCGCGTCGTCGGCTCGTCTGTATTGGGAGAGCTTCAGGGTGTTCGGGCAGCTGGACCGTGTCGAATTACCCACGGGGGTCGCGGCTTTCCCGCACGAGCTGCTGAAGGCGCCGAGAAGCTGGTGCGAGCCGGTCTACAACATCACGCATTGGACCACGATGGAGCGCGGCGGACACTTCGCGGCGTTCGAGCAGCCGGAGCTGTTCGTCGACGACGTCCGCGCGTTCTTCGCGACGATCCGGGGCTAGACGATTCGCCAACCCCGCCGCGCACGAAATCGCATGTCCCACAGGTAGATTTGATACCCGAGGAGCCAGACCCCGTGCGGCAGGAAGAGGTCGGCCAGCCGCAGCGCGGACAGCAGCCACTCGAACCGGCGCTGCCGGCCCCGCGACCAGTCCAACCGCATCAGCGCGCGAAACTCCGGAGCCAGGAAACCCGTCGTCGCGAACAGGTTGAACGGGCCGGCCAAAACCCGCAACGGCCAGGGCAGGAACGCCAGCGACGCCACGCCGCGCAGATGCTCGCGCACCGGGGGGTCGATGCGCAGCTCGTCGAGCGAGCGCTTCCAGTACGCGTCGAAGGCCGCCCGGTCCGGCGGCCACATGCCCTCGGGCACCTGCAAAGTGGCGCCCAGCCGGGCGGCGTCGAGGTAGACGGCGTCGGCGGTGGTGTCGTCGAGCGGGCCGTGCAGGAATTCGTGCTGGTCCACGAAATAGCGGTACAGGCACGCGGCCACCCACAGCTGCAACTTGGGGTCGAAAGCGTTGTAGGGCACCGGGCTTGACGACGTCGAGCGGACCTGCCGGTGCACGGTGTCGACGGCGCCGCGAATCAACGCGCGGTCGGACTCGGTCCCGATGGTGGCGGCCGCGAGGTAGGTGCCGGTGGTGCGGGCTCGCTTGAACGGATGCTTGTAGACGTTGCCGCTGTCCACCGGGCTTTCCAGCACCCCGTACCCGACGCCCGGCAAGGACAACTGCATGATCACGTTCGCGGCCGGGAGCAGCAGTGCCGCCGGGTTCAGGAGGTCGGCGACCCGGGTCGCGGGCCGCTTCGTCGCGGACGACGCCATGCCTTCGAGTGAACCACGACCCGGACGTTAGAACCGGCCGAAAACGGGCACGCCTAGCAAAATGAGCACCCCATTCGGCGTTCCGGCCACGGGCCCGGCGCGCCACCGGGCGACCGCGTCGACGGCCACGTTCGACTCACCCTTGCTGATCTGGTGGGTGATCGTCGTGCTGATCGCCGCGGTGATCGTCGCGGGCCTCTTCGCCATGGCCTAGCGCTCGGCACGCGTGTGAGACGCTGCCAGGGTGTTGGCGACGCGGACGCGGCTGGCCGGCGTGCTGGCCGGCTACCTGGCCGACGTGGCGCTGGGCGACCCGGCGCGGGGGCATCCGGTCGCGGTGTTCGGCCGGGCCGCGGCGGGGCTGGAGCGCGTGACCTACCGCGACGCCAGGGGCGCGGGGGTGGTGCACGTCGGCGTGCTGGTGGGAGCGGTGGGCCTGCTGGGCGCCGCGCTGCAACGGGCCGCCGCGCGCGGCGGTTGGCCCTGGTCGATCGCGGCCACCGCCGCCGCCACCTGGGTGTCGGTGGGCGGGACCTCGCTGGCGCGCACCGGCTTGGCGATGTCGGAACTGCTGGAACGCGGGGACATCGAGGGAGCGCGCCGCCTGCTGCCCTCGTTGTGCGGCCGCGATCCGGCCTGGCTGGACGCCGCAGGCCTGGCGCGTGCGTCGCTGGAATCGGTCGCGGAGAACACGTCCGACGCCCAGGTGGCGCCGCTGCTGTGCGCCGCCGTGGGCGGGGTGCCCGCGGTGCTGGCGTACCGCGGCATCAACACGCTGGACTCCATGGTGGGCTATCGCTCGGCGCGCTATGCCCGATTCGGTTGGGCCGCAGCACGATTGGACGACGCAGCCAACTACGTCGCCGCCCGGGTGACGGCGGCGCTGGTGGTAGGTTCGGCGCCCTTCGTCAGCGGGTCGGCTTCGGATGCGGTGCGGGCCTGGCGCCGTGACGCCGCCCGGCACCCCAGCCCCAACGCCGGCGTCGTCGAGGCGGCCTTCGCCGGGGCGCTGGGCGTGCGCCTCGGTGGGCCCACGCAATACCACCACGAGTTGCAGATCCGGCCCACCCTGGGCGACGGCCACGAGCCGACGGTGGCCGACCTGCGGCGCGTGGTGGCGCTGTCGCGGACGGTGCAGGCGGGCGCCGCCGTCGTGGCGGGGCTGCTGTGTTACCTGCGGCGGCCGTAGCGGTCGGCGAGTTTCGCCTCCACGGTCTTCGGCGGTTCCGGGGCCCGCGCAGCCGCGGCCGGGGGTTGCTTTTCCCGGCGGCGGGCGCGGATCTCGGAATACACGAAGTAACCCAAACCCAGCGGCGCGACGATGCCGAACGAAATCCACTGGATGCCGTAGGACAGGAACGGACCGGCGTCCAGGTGCGGCACGCCGATGACGCCGAGCCCGCCGGGCTGGTCCTCGGTCAGCTGGAGATAGGACCCGGCGAGGGGGACCTTCATCAGCGCAGCGACCTGTTCGGTGTTGATCGAATACACCTGCTGCACACCGTCCTGGGTGAACGGGTCCTTGCCCGGGACGACGGCCTCGGAATCGCGCAGCCGCGCGGTGATGGTGACGGGTTCCCGGGGCGGGCGGGGGAACGGCGGCACCTGGGAGCCCTGCTCGGGCCGCACGTAGCCCCGGTCGACGAGGACCGTGGGCCCGTCGTCGACGACGAACGGCGCCAGCACCTCGAACGCGGGTTTGCCCTCGATCACCCGCAACCGCGCCAGCACCTGGAGGTCGGGCAGGTAGTGCCCGGTGGCCGTGACGCGGCGCCACTGCGCGTTCGGGGCCGCCGAACCTTGCTGCGGCAGCAGGCTTTTCAGGGGAACAGGCTCGGTGTTGAGGGAATACTCGATCTGGCGGTTCTCCCGCGACGTCCGGTTGTGCTTGCCCAGTTGCCACGGCGCCAGCACAGTGAAGCACAGGTAGGCGAACGCGATGACCACCAGCGCCAGCGCGATCCAGCCGGGCCGCAGCAAGAACGTCAACCGACGCATGTCAGGGCGATCCGTTCCGGTCCAGCCGATCGTCGACCCAGGCGTGCAGGCCGGGCAACGAGGCCTCGATGACGGTGAACACGTCCTCGAAGTCCCGCGCGTCGCCGTAGTACGGGTCCTCGACGTCGAGGGCGTGGGCGCCCGAACGCGGGTCGAACGACCTCAGCATCCGCACCCGCTCCTCGTCGACGCCCAGCTCGCGCAGCATCCGAAGATGGTTACGGCCCAGGGCCACCACCAGGTCGGCCGCCAGATGGTCCTCGCCGACCTGGGCGGCGCGGTGGTCGGTGGAGTAACCGTGGGCGCGCAGCACGTCGGTCGCCCGGTCGTCGGCGCATTCCCCGACGTGCCAGTTGCCGGTGCCCGCGCTGGTCACCCGCACCGCCTCGGCGAGGCCGCGGCGGCGCAGCTGGTCGGCGAACATCTTCTCGGCCATCACCGACCGGCAGATGTTGCCGGTGCACACGAACGTCACGTGCAGCGGCTCGCGCTCAGACACCGAGCACCGCCCGCAGTTCGTCGACGGTCGCGGCGTGCGTCACCGCCGTGGCGCCGGCGGCGGTCGCCCCGTCGGGGAAGTCGTCGCGGCCGTAGCCCCAGCCGACCACCACGGTGTCGATCCCGTGCGCGGCCGCGCCGTGCACGTCGTGGCTGCGGTCGCCGACCATGAGCACCCGATCGGGCAGCGGCTGCAGTTGCTCCAATGCGTGCGCCAGCACCTCGACCTTGGTCTTGCGCGAGCCGTCCGGGCTCGCCCCGGCGATGACCTCGAAATGCCGATCGAGCCCGAAATGGGCCAGGATGCGGCGCGCCGTCGGCTCGAGCTTCGACGTGGCCACCGCCAGCCGGGCGCCGGCGGCCTGCAGGTCGGCCAGCAGCGGCTCGATACCGTCGAACAGGGTGTTCATCGCCCAGCCGCGGTCGGCGTATTCGGCGCGGAAGGCCGCGATCGCCCGCTCGGCGTCCTCGCCCAGCATGGCGTGGAATGTGTCGTCCATCGGCGGGCCCACGATCTGGGCCACCAGGTCGCCGTCCGGCACGTCCACGCCGACCTGCTCGAGCGCGTGCAGGAAGCTGGCCACGATCCCCTCCGCGGAGTCGGTGAGCGTGCCGTCGAGGTCGAAGATCACCAGCTCGGTCGCCAGGCGTGGCGAAGGGCGATCGGTGGACGTTGAGCCTGTCACCTCACCATTGTCCTCGATGCCCCGCGGCCGGGTGTGCCGGTGTCGCTGCCGCGCCCCGGCGCGGCCCACTAGTGTTTCTCGGATGGCGAGTCTGAACTTGACCCCGCCTGCGGCGCGCTATCACGGTGATCAGGCCGTCGCACCCGGGATGCTGGATTTCGCCGTCAACGTCCGTCACGCCCAACCACCCGAATGGCTGGTGCGGCGGCTGGCCGCGCGGCTGCCGGATTTGGCGCGCTATCCGAGCGCCCAGGACGTCCGGGTGGCGCAGGACGCGGTCGCCGAGCGGCACGGCCGGGCGCGCGACGAGGTGCTGCCGCTCGCCGGGGCGGCCGAGGGGTTCGCGCTGTTGAGCAACCTGCGTCCGGCGCGGGCGGCGATCGTCGCGCCCTCGTTCACCGAGCCGGCGGCAGCGCTCACCGCCGCCGGGGTGGCCGTGCACCATGTGGTGCTCGAGCCGCCGTTCGGCCTGGACGGGGTGCGAATCCCCGACGACGCCGACCTGGTCGTGGTCGGCAACCCGACCAACCCCACCTCGGTGCTGCACACCCGCGAGCAGCTCCTCGCGCTGCGGCGGCCGGGCCGCATCCTGGTGGTCGATGAGGCGTTCGCCGATGCGATCCCGGGCGAACCGGAGTCGCTGGCCGGTGACTCGCTGCCCGACGTGGTGGTGCTGCGCAGCCTGACCAAGACCTGGGCGCTGGCGGGGTTGCGGGTGGGCTACGCCCTGGGCTCACCGGAAGTCCTCGACCGGCTGACCGCTCAGCGCGCCCACTGGCCGGTGGGCACACTGCAGCTGACGGCGATCGCGGCGTGCTGCGGCCCGCAGTCCGTCGCCGAAGCGGCGGCCGGTGCCGAGCGTCTCACGGAGTTGCGCGCCGAGATGGTGGACGGTCTGACGTCGGTGGGTGCCGAGGTGGTCCACGGGCGGGCGCCGTTCGTCCTGTTCCGCCGCCCGGACGCCGTTGAGATCCGAAACAAGCTGCGAGACAAGGGGATTGCCATCCGTCGCTGTGACACGTTCGTCGGCCTGGACCAACGGTACCTGCGGGCCGCGGTGCGCCGGGAATGGCCGCTGCTGGTCGAGGCCGTCTCGGAGGTGTGCGCGTGAGCGTGCGGCTGGCCGACGTGATCGACGCGCTGGACGAGGCCTACCCACCGGGGCTGGCCGAATCGTGGGATTCGGTGGGCCTGGTGTGCGGGGACCCCGATGATGCGCTCGAGTCGGTGACCGTGGCGGTCGACGCGACGCCGGCCGTCGTTGGCGAGGTTCCCGACGGCGGGCTGCTCTTGGCCCATCATCCGTTGCTGATGCGCGGCGTCGACACGGTGGCGGCCAGTACGCCCAAGGGCGCGCTGGTGCACCGCCTGATCCGAACGGGGCGTTCGCTGTTCACCGCGCACACCAACGCCGACTCGGCCGCCCCGGGCGTCTCGGACGCGCTCGCCGAAGCCCTCGGCCTCGCCGTCGAAGCACCGCTGGAGCCGCGGACGGCCGCGACCGACCTCGACAAGTGGGTGGTCTACGTGCCGCGCGAGAACTCAGAAGCGGTGCAGGCGGCCGTGTTCGAGGCCGGCGCCGGGCACATCGGCGACTACTCGCACTGCAGCTGGAGTGTCAGCGGCATCGGCCAGTTCCTGCCGCACGAAGGGGCGTCGCCCGCGGTGGGCAGCGTCGGCACCGTCGAGCGGGTGGCCGAGGATCGGTTCGAGGTGGTCGCGCCCGCGCGGATCCGGGGAGCCGTGCTGGCGGCGATGCGCGCCGCCCATCCCTACGAGGAGCCGGCGTTCGACGTGTTCGCGTTGGTGCCCGCGCCGGGCGACGCCGGGCTGGGGCGGATCGGCGCCCTGCCCCGGCCGGAACCGCTGCGCGACTTCGTGTCCCGCGTGGACGCCGCGCTGCCGCGGACGGCGACCCGGGACACCGGCAGGTCGGGATCGCCCGCCGCGCGGACCCCCCAGGCC